>NZ_LFZQ01000015.1:0-30214 GCF_001990725.1 Acinetobacter genomosp. 33YU
CCGATGGATGTGCATTATAGACCATTAAATTCCAGTTGCAATACCTTTCTCATATTTTATTATTCAACAGATCAATTTTTAGGCTTTTTAGTGAAAATTAGATGAGATATTAAACTTTTTTTAGTTAATCAACTTCATGTAGAATAGATTATTCATGCAATTGATGTGGCATTAACTCACCATGTGGCATTCCGCTAAGAAAGTATTATTCTGCATACTTGTAGTGCTTGCTACGAGTGGGCCTGCGTATGCCAATTCAAAACATAACTTCTATGTGCTGACTTTATCTATTTTAAGTTATAGCAAATGGGAGAATGTAAGCACCCCTACTCTTTGTGTAATTGATAATGCTTCAATTACTTCTACTTTTCAGTCTTATATTCAACAATTATCTTATAATTATCGTGTACAAACAGTTAATGTTAAAGATTTCCCCAAGTCACATTGCCAAGCTGTTTACTTTTCTACAACTTCCCCTCAACAACAACAAAATTTAATTCAGAATTATCCATATCGTTCTTTGCTTTCTTTAAGTATTAATAATCCAGAATGTGAAGTTGGTAGTATCTTTTGTTTATATGATCAAAATAATTACACCACTTTTAAAGTTAACTTAGATGCATTAAGCCATTCCAAGGTCCATATTGATCCAAGGGTATTACTCTTGGCTAAGAATGCGGAGTAAGGGCCATGATATCTAAGTTGTATCAGTCCACTTCTCTACATGCTCTTTTTAGGAAGTCTCAATTTACGATTTTTGCGATTACTTTTTTTATTTGTTCTTTTACCTTTGTATCTATTTCCGTTTTTACTATGGAAACTTATGCAAAGCAGAATTTGCAATTACTTAGTCATACGCTTCTTGAGCGTATTCAACCTGCTGTAGTGTTTAATGACAAGATCACAATAGAACAGATCTTAAATGAATATACGAATGATCATTCTATTCGAGCGATTCATATTTATGATTCTGAACATCATTTAATTGCACAAAGTTTTAAGTTGTCTAGTCAAACTTCTGTTTTGGAAGGATGGTTTAATCATTGGTTCTTAAATGAGCCTGTACATTTAACGATTTATCATCACCAACAAAATGTTGGCGAGCTAACACTTTTTGGTAGCTCTGAAAAAATATTGCAATTTTTAAAGATGATTATGGTCGGTCTAGCGATCGCGATGTTATTTATTGTTTGTGCGCTATGGTGGTCAGTGAATTTAACTTATCGTCAAATTATGCAGGCGATTTATCCTCTTACCAATATTGCTCAAATCGTAAGTGAACAGAAAGCTTATAATCTTCGCTTTCCATATAACCGTATTAAAGAGTTTCAAGATTTAAATACTGTTTTTAATCAGTTGCTTGAAGAAATTCAAATTTGGGATAATCAGCTACAAAAGGAAAATCGAAAACTATCTTTTCAAGCTCATCACGACCAACTTACATTACTACCAAACAGACATTATTTTTATCAAATATTATTAGATATGTTTGAAGATAAGGATTTTGACAACAAGTCTGCTCTATTATTTATAGATAATAATAACTTTAAGGCAATTAATGACCAGTTCGGACATTTAGCTGGTGATGAAGTCTTAAAAGAGATGGCCAAAAGATTACAGACTCGTTTACGGCATCAAGATTTTATTGCTCGTCTAGGCGGCGACGAATTTGCGGTCATTTTGCATTCCATTAGTCATGCTGATCATTTAATATCTATTGCTGAAAATTTACTCGAAAGCTGTAAAGAACCTTTGCATCTAAATGATCAAACGATTTATTTCAGTTTTAGTGTGGGGATTGCTTTATCCCAATTTGCGTCTAGTCCAGAAGATTTTATTATGCAAGCCGATCAGGCGATGTATAAGGCTAAGACTTCTGAGCAACATTGGTTTATTTATAAACCAGAGAATTAAATTTAGGCTAATCTATGAATACAAGATCTTTAAAACTCTCGTTTATTGCATTGCTGTGCATTACTCTTGCAGGCTGCTTGAGTTTTGGCCCTTTGAAATATCGTCAAGTAAAAATGCTAAAGAAAGAGGGTTTTGTTCTAACTAACGAAGGCTGGACTCTAGGTTTACCAGAACGTTTATTATTTGATTTTAATGATGCAACGTTGAAACAAAGCCATGAAGCAGAACTTGTACGCTTAGCAAATCAATTAAATAAATATGATTTGAATAAGTTAAAAATTGTTGGTCATACTGACGATGTAGGTAATCCTGAATACAACCAGAAGTTATCTGAAGAGCGCGCACAAAGTGTTGCTAACCTTTTCTTGACTCGTGGTTTTAAAAAGGAAAATATTTATGTTATTGGACGTGGTTCAACTCAACCATATGTACCAAACACAACCAATGAAAATAGGGCAATCAATCGTCGTGTTGCAATCGTCATTATTCCTTAATTTTCTTATTTAAAAAAAGCCAATCTTCGTGATTGGCTTTTTTGTTTTATACAAGTTCAATAATATCAATAGTCGGTGGTACACGAAATCTTAAAGGTATGCCAACCATACCTGTTCCTACGGTAACAAATACATCAGCATGCTCGTGTGAATAAAAGCCACGCTTGTGACCTAAAATTGATACTTTTTTCATAATGTAATTAGTTACCCACGGAAGCTCGACCTGTCCCCCATGAGTATGTCCTGATAACATCAAAGGTCGATTAGGTAATTTGGGAACCATATCTACTGTATCTGGATTATGTGAGAGGATTAGCCACGGTTTATCTTGTGGTAAGTTTGGCATTGAACGCATATCGGTTTTTCCCGCCCATAGATCACCAATACCAATTAAGCGAAATTCGTCAAACTCAACAATTTTACCTTCAATATCCATAACTTCATTGTAGTAAAGTGCATCTTTTAATAATTGTTGGATAGGTGGTCCTGGATATTGTTCATCATGATTTCCAGGAACTGAATAGACTGGAGCTTGAATATCTTTGAGTACAGCCAGTTCTTGTACTAGTTTGTCTTCTGGTTCATAGGTCCAGTCGCCTGACACAACCACCAAGTCAGGTTGTTGCTCATTGAGTTTTTTCACAATGATTTTGAGTTGACGTTCGTGACCGGAAAATAAACCTATATGTAAATCAGCAATTAAAGCAACTTTTACAGGCTTATTAAAACGGCGATCCGGATTCAAACGATATTGATGAACATCAACACGTACCATATGCGGTTCTATAAAACGTGCATAAATGAGGATACCGCTTAATAAAAAGATAAAAATGGTTTGGTGAATTGAGTAATATCCTATCCAACCTGCATATAAGTTAAAGAACCAAAGTGGAATAAGAAGATAAGATAGATAAAAAGTAAGTAAGTGGACAAAAGCTTTAAATGGATGAATTGTTTCTGTACGTGATTGATGAATCCAAGCTTCGACAATGCCCCACAAGGCAAGTATTGAAAAAATAAAGTAAAAACAAAAGATGATTGAATTTGGATTCCACATTACGATTCTCGACTTATCTTATATTGATTGCTAGTAATCAAATTCAATATTTATCTTTCAATATGCACGAATTATACTCTAGCTCACCTTATCGTATGTATTGATTATGGCACAATCCTTTCATTCCAAACAGCTTCAAACTCATCAACAGGCTAAAGGCTTTTTGATCAAAGCTTCTTTAGTTGTCTGTTCAAGTTTTGCTGTGACTTTGACAGGTTGTAGCACTTTACCCAAACATCGTGCAGAACCTATTGAATATGCACGGGATATCGATACATCTCAAACTTCACTTGCAAAAATTATTACGCCTTTGCGGGAACAAAATCCAAATTTAACGGGTTATCATCTGTTAAATGATCCCTTAGAAGCACTTGCGGCTCGTTTAAGGTTGATTGATAAAGCCGAAAAGACTTTAGATTTACAATATTATATTTGGGATAATGACAAGGTCGGCGCTTTAGCGTTACATGCGATTATTCGTGCTGCAGATCGTGGCGTTAAAGTACGTTTATTGATTGATGATAATAACGCTAAAAAAATGGAAGGGGTTTTACTGGCCCTTTCTCAGCATAAAAATATTGAAGTTAAATTATTTAACCCTTACCGTTTTCGCGAATACCGCGCGATGGATATGATTTTAGACTTAAAGCGTATCAATCGTCGTATGCATAATAAGAGCTTTATTGCTGATAATCAGGTAGCGCTCATCGGTGGGCGTAATATGACAAATCAGTATTATAACGTCAGTGATAATTACCAATTTTCTGATGTTGATGTCATGTTAGTCGGTGCTGCTGTTGATGACATCGTAAATTCTTTTGATGATTACTGGAATCATGAATATGCCTATTCGGTCCAGAGCATTGTTAGTGCTCAACAACACCGTTTACGCTATGAAAGTTTAAAAGAACAACTCGATGCTCATTATCAACAGGCAACTGTTCAAAACTTTCTTAACTTAACTTCTAAGTCGCATGCTTTTGATAAATGGCTAGACCATAACATTCAATTTGACTGGGTTAAGGCAGAGGTCGTAAAAGACTCCCCTGATAAAATTAAGTCAAAAGCAAAAAAAGAAGAGCATTTAAATTTCCAATTGATTAACCATTTGGAAAAGCCCGAAAGTAATGTTGATTTGATTTCTGCTTATTTTATTCCTGAAAAGCAAGGCGCTAAAATTTTGAGTACGCTTGCGAAAGAAGGGGTAGAAGTTCGAGTTTTGACAAACTCATTTAAGGCAAATGACGTTGCTGTAGTCCATGCTTTTTATGGTAGATATCGAAAAGAACTTTTGAAAAACGGCGTACAACTTTATGAGTTTTTACCAGCCCCAGATAAACGTAATTTAAATAAAAATACGGAAGAGTTGGCAACTAAGGCTAAAGTAAACATGAAAGGCTTAAGTCGCTCAAGCTTACATACCAAACTCATGGCTTTAGATGAACAGGTTTTTATTGGATCATTCAATTTTGACCCACGTTCTGCTTATTTAAATACTGAAATTGGTGTAATTTTAGATAGCCCATCGCTAGCAAAAACAATTCACCATACGATGGATGAAAACTTAAATAAATATGCTTATAAATTAAAGCTCGACCCGAATAACAATATTTATTGGCAACAAGAAACCTCAAAAGGGCCTGTTATTTATAAAAAAGAACCAGAAATGAAATGGTGGCAAAAGGCAGGCATGAAGTTTCTTTCATGGCTACCTCTCGAAGGATTTATGTAATTAACTTTTTGGCTTAAGTACTTTTTGATGTAATTGAGCCAAACCTTCTACCATTTTTTGTTGGACTTCTTGAGTCAGACTTTTTACATCGTGCCCTTCGACCGAGATAGGAGGCAAGGTCAGTAGATGAGCTGTTACTTTCGGCATTTCTAGCACATGCTGAATATGTTCAACAAATGACATATCACCAATAAATGGTGCAACATTATCTAATTCACCATGACGGTTTACATAGCAAATTAAGCACACCTGTACTGGACGCTTGGCTTCAATAGCAGCCCCGAGTAAACGACCATGTATTTTTTTAACAGAATGTCCATCTGTAGTAGTCGCTTCAGGAAAAAATAATACTGGAATATTTTGTTTTAAGAATTCAGCAATTTGCTCTCGAATTCTAATAGAGTCACCAGAGCCACGCTTAATAAATAAAGTACCGCCACCCTTTGCTAAGTTACCCAAAATAGGCCAATTTTCTATTTCAGCTTTAGCCAAAAAGAACACGCGCGCACCCGAACCTAAAACAGCAATATCAAGCCAAGAAATATGATTGCTTACCCATAAAGCTGGCTCTCTAGGAATCGTTCCATGCACTTGAACATCGAGGTTAAAGACTTTGCATAAACGGCGACAAAAATATTGGACGTATCGTGTATTAACAGGATTATTTGGATCCTTATAGAGTCCATGACGATAAACTAAATAAAAACCTTCACTGATTGCCGCAGTTGCTGAAGTAACTTTCTTTCCGTACAAGCCTATTTTAGAAAATTTCTTTAACGTTGAATTTAATATACTTTGCGTTTGAGCCATAAAATTTCACTAACGATCAATCATTGTTATACCTATCTCGAGCCATTCTATACGTTTCGCAATTAACTTGCATCGCTATGCGATAGAAGCAAATAAAAAATAAAATGCATGTAGATAATCTAAAGGATAAGAGTAAACCCTTTCCCCTTTTACTCAAGTTTCCTCTAGAATAAAGTTTTACCCTTTTCAGGATTTATAGCCACGTGGAATTAGTTGATCGGCATCAAGGCGGTGAGCGCACAATATTAGTGAGTGTGTCTGTACAATTATTAGATGATCTGGATGCCGAAGAGTTTGCCCTACTTGCACAGTCTGCTGGTGCAGATATTCTTGAGCACGTTAAAGTACAACGTAATAAGCCAAATCCTAAATTTTTTATTGGTTCAGGTAAAGTCGATGAAATAGCAGAGAAAGTTCAAGAATTAGAAGCTGGGCTGGTTATTTTTGATCATGCATTATCACCTGCTCAAGAACGAAATTTAGAAAGAATATTAAAATGTCGGGTCATTGACCGTACTGGTTTAATTTTGGATATTTTTGCCCTACGTGCCCGCACCCATGAAGGTAAATTACAAGTCGAACTTGCTCAGCTTAAACATTTATCAACTCGTCTAATCCGTGGTTGGTCTGCTGACTTTGAACAACAAAAAGGTGGTATTGGCTTACGTGGTCCGGGTGAAACACAACTCGAAACAGACCGTCGCCTCATTCGTGTACGTATTACTCAGTTAAAAGACAAGTTAGAGAAAGTCCATCAAACTCGTATACAAGGACGAGCAGCCAGACAAAAAGCTTCAATTCCAACCGTATCTTTAGTGGGTTATACCAATGCAGGAAAATCTACTTTATTTAATATTTTAGCGAAAAGTGATGTATATGCAGCCGACCAACTGTTTGCAACACTTGATCCAACCTTACGTCGTTTAGAATGGGATGGTATTGGTACTGTTGTGCTCGCAGATACTGTCGGTTTTGTGCGAAACCTACAACATGATTTAGTTGAGTCTTTCAAGGCAACTTTAGAAGAAACGCTTGAAGCAACACTACTCTTACATGTAATTGATAGCAGTAGCCATGAAATGCTGGATCAGATTGAAGCTGTTGAAGGTGTGTTAAAAGAAATTGGCGCAGATGCCCCTGTCCTTCGTGTTTACAACAAGATCGATTTAAGTGGTGAAGAGGCTAAAATTGTTTATTCAGAGCCGCATGTTCCTGATCGCGTTTATGTATCTGCACATTCAGGTTTAGGTCTAGATTTACTACGTCAAGCTGTTCAAGAATGTTTAATGGGACAACTTCAACAATTCTCATTAATACTTAAACCTGCTTATGGCAAATTGCGTACCCAACTTTATGCTTTAAACGTTATCGAATCTGAACATTATGATGATGAAGGGCTATTACATATTGATATACGAATAGCCCCTCATAAGCTCGAGCAATTAATTCGCCAAGCCAAATTACCTATAGATGAGATATTAGGTGAACGAGCGAGTCAGTTTAAACGACCACTGGAAGAGTTTGAAATCAAGAACTAGATCAGTTAAAACTTGATAAGTAAACTTTTAGAGATAAAAAATATGGATAAGATCAAAAGTATAGATTGGGCAGCATGGGTAGGAACTTTTCTACTTATTATTGGCTTTCGTGAAGGCTCAGTCGTCGTTATGCGTACTTTTGGTCATCCAGAATTAGGAAACTTAGTTGGTTTAATTAGTTTACTCATCATTTTGCTCGTTTGGCGCAAGTTTAAGAAAATTCCTTTAAGACTAGTCGACACCAACAATAAAATCATGAAAGAAAGTGGTTTTGCTTTTTTACCCATTTGTGCAGGATCATTAATTATGCTGGTGCATATGGGCAAAGAAATTCCTTTATTTCTCTTTGTACTAGTAGTGAGCACCCTTATCCCGCTGTGGGTCTATGCAAAAATGGCCAAACACTGGTTATAAGGAGAATAAAATGTTTATGATTTTATATGGATTTTTGATCACTCTAGTTGGCTACCTTTGTGCAAAACCTTTAAACCGCCGTTTCCCTCAAGTCCCTCTCTTAGTTTTCGGTATGTTCATTGTGATTGGTTTATTATCAATCTTGAAAGTTCCTTATGAAGAATACCGACTTTACGTAAACGATTTATTCAGCCACCTATTAGGGTATGTCACCGTTGCTTTAGCGATACCTTTGGCTGCAATGCGATATGACGATTTACCTCTTAAATCGGTGGTTGGAATCTTATGTTTTGCAAGTATTAGCGCCGTTGCTTTACCAATGGGACTCGCTTATTTGTTGCATATGTCTGAGCCTACTATTCTGGCATTTGCTACACGCGCTGTAACTACACCTATTGCTTTAAACATAGCAACTTTATTACATGCCCCTGAAACATTAGTCACGTTAATTGTGATTTTATCAGGAGTTATTGGTGCCGCATTTTCACCATTTTTACTTAAGCATATTCATGATGAAAGAGCATCAG
The DNA here is from genome assembly GCF_001990725.1 of Acinetobacter genomosp. 33YU. Classification (NCBI taxonomy): domain Bacteria; kingdom Pseudomonadati; phylum Pseudomonadota; class Gammaproteobacteria; order Moraxellales; family Moraxellaceae; genus Acinetobacter; species Acinetobacter genomosp. 33YU. Next base: position 8,487 of record NZ_LFZQ01000015.1, read on the forward strand.
GTTTAGCTCTAGGTTTAGCCGCACATGCTATTGGAACAGCTCAAGCTTGGCAACGTGGCCCTGTTGCGGGTCGTTATGCCGCTTTTGGTATGGCTTTAAATGGTGTATTTACCGCCATATGGCTACCGACTTTCATGTTATCTGTAGGAATTTCCTGATCAAAAAGTAGTTCAAATAAACATTGAACCAGTGATCAATTAGAAATAAGATGATCTTTTCAAATCTAAAAGGATTTTTGATTATGGGGAAATTTTTTGTTGGAGCGTTGCTCTTATTGGGGATAAATTCAGCTACTTTTGCGGCTGATATTACTGGTATGTGGCAAACGATTGACGATAAAACTGGTACGCCTAAGGCTCATGTAGAAATACGAAAAGAGGCAAATGGTACTTATTCAGGAAAAGTTGTAAAAATTACACCGCGTCCGGGTTATACACCAAAAGAAATTTGTGATAACTGCCCAGCGCCTTATACCAATAAGCATATTGTAGGTTTAGATATCGCGACTGGTTTAAAACAAGTGGATAGTACAACCTACACTGGTGGTAAAATTCTAGATCCAAATACTGGCAAAGTTTACGGATTAAAAGCCAAACTCAGTGCAAATGGTAACCGTCTACACATGCGTGGTTATCTTGGAGTTTCAGCTTTAGGCCGCAATCAAATCTGGATTCGCCTAGAATAAATCTTAAAAAAGAAAAAAGCCGCTTATGCGGCTTTTTTTATTACATGACAGGATTAACTACTGAAAAACTTTGCTGGTCTTCAAGACGATAAGCAATTAAGTTTTTACCCCACACACAGCCACCATCTACGTTCTGAATATGTTCACTGATTGTTCTTCCTTCTAGAGCAGCCCAATGACCAAAGAATACTTGATGTGTTTGTGCAGCTTTACTTGGAAATTCAAACCAAGGTAAATAACCTTCTGGCATAGGTGCATCTAAAGTATCTTTAAAACTAAATTCCAATCTACCTTCTGCATTAGTTAAACGCATGCGAGTTAAATAATTGGTAATACAGCGTAGGCGGTCATTACCAGTTAAGTCATCTGTCCAAAGATCTGGTTTTGAACCATACATTTCAGCTAAAAAAGCATCTAATACAGACAGATCATCATGTGCTAATACAGCTTCAACTTCTTTCGCTAAAGCAGCCGTTTTTTTTGCATCCCAAATACAAGGTATACCAGCATGTGTTAGCACAGTTTGTTCATTTGGAAATAAACATAATGGCTGTTTACGTAACCAGTCGATGAGTTCATCACCATCCACAGCATCAATAACATCCTGTGTACGATCTTTCTCTTTAATTTCTTTAAGACCACGAGCACAAGCAACCAGTGTTAAATCATGATTACCTAAGACGGTTGCAGCTGCGCCACGATCGGCTAGTTTTTTAATAAAACGAAGTGCACCTACAGAATTTTCTCCACGTGCAACTAAATCACCAGCGAACCAAATAAAATCTTGGTCAGGATCAAAACGTATTTCTTTCAGCAATGCTTTGAGTGCTTCAAAACAACCTTGAACATCTCCAATGATATAGTTATAGCGCTTGGTCATTTATGCCACCATTTGATCTGCCAAAGCGACAAACTCGGCAAGTGTCAGAGTTTCTGGACGAGCCATTGGGTCAACGCCTGCTTTCTCAAAGCCATCTTCTGCCAACATACCTTTAAGGCTGTTTCTTAGGGTTTTACGGCGCTGAGTAAACACATGTGCAACCAAACGAGCTAAAGCTTTCTCATCTTTTGCGACAATCGGTTTTTGTTCGTAAGGAACTAAACGGAATACTGCACTCGTTACTTTTGGCGGTGGATTAAATGCACCAGCAGGAACTTCAAATAAAAATGTAGGCTGGCAATAATATTGAATCATTACCGATAAACGACCATATTCTTTTGTATTTGGTTCAGCAGTAATACGATCAACCACCTCTTTTTGCAGCATAAAGTGCATATCTTTGACTTTGCTACCAAATTCCAAGAGATGAAAAAGTAGTGGTGTTGAAATGTTATAAGGTAAATTGCCTACTACACGTAATGGTCGACCATCTTTTACAAGTTCACTAAAGTCATATTTTAATGCATCAGCTTCTACAATAGTCAAACGTTCTGGATGTGGAACACGCTCTGGCAAACCCGCTGCTAAGTCACGGTCTAACTCAACAACTGTTAAAGCATCACACTCTCCAATTAAAGGAGAAGTTAATGCAGCCAAGCCCGGACCAATTTCAACAATGTTATCGCCTGTACGCGGATTGACAGAGCGTACAATTTTGGCAATGACTCGCTGATCATGTAAGAAGTTTTGACCAAAACGTTTACGAGCTTTATGCCCTTCATCTTTCGGGTTTAGGGCATTAATTTGATACATAGAACATTTCCAACATGAAAAATTTAACTCGCTGCCAACGATAAAGCTAAATCGACAGCGACATTTAAACTTGAGCTTTTTGCCAAACCTGTCCCAGCTAAAGACAGAGCAGTACCATGATCGACCGAAGTTCGAATAAACGGTAAGCCCAATGTGATATTAATTGCTTCACCAAAACCTTGTGATTTTAGCACAGGTAAGCCTTGATCATGGTACATGGCAAGAACAGCATCAGCATTTTTAAGATGTTCAGGAGTAAATAAAGTGTCTGCTGGCATACTTAAACTGATTTTAATGCCTTGAGAGCGGTAAGTTTCAAGAACCGGATTAATGGTATCAATCTCTTCACGACCTAAGTAACCATCTTCTCCCGCATGAGGATTTAAGCCACACACCAAAATCCTTGGATCGGTAATTTTAAACTTAGTTTTTAAGTCATGAAGCAAGATGTCTATTACTTGATGCAAGCGTTGTTTGGTAATTGCATCTGCTACATCTCTTAAAGGTAAATGTGTAGTCGCTAAAGCAACTCGCAAGGTTTTAGTGGCGAGCATCATGACAACACGCTCTACACCTGCAAACTCTTGGTAATATTCGGTGTGACCACTAAATAAAATTCCTGCATCATTAATAACCGATTTTTGCACGGGCGCAGTAGCTACACCTACACTTTTACCTGACATTGCATAATCAGCTGAGCGACGTAGTTGCTCTAATACATAAGCAGCATTAGCTGGGTCTAATTGACCGTCAGTGACTTCTGTTTTTAATGCAACATGCTCTATATAAAGCTCACCTTGCAAAGATGATTGAGTCTGTCCGGTATACTCTAAAAACTTAATATCCAAGCCAAGCTTTTGAGCACGTTGTTGCAATAAATTTCGGTCAGCTAAAACAACAACAGGACGTTCATCAACTCGTTTCGCCAGACTTAAACAAATATCTGGACCAATACCGGCAGGCTCACCGGAAGTGACATATAAAGGCAGCACAATCACCCCCGACACATTTCTAAAATTTGAATTATTTTAACATATCCTACATTCATCGGATTAGGGATTAAATTATCTACCTTAAACTGGATTTTTCTTGTGACTTTGGACAAACTCGTTTAGAATGCTCGCTCCTTTTGTTTGGACAGATTCCATAGTCCAAACCAACTATAATAGGTAGTGGTTTAATGAAAACTCTCAGCGCTAAGCCAGCTGAAGTTCAACATGACTGGTATGTTGTTGATGCTTCTGGCAAAACTTTAGGTCGCCTTGCGACTGAAATCGCTCGTCGTTTACGCGGTAAGCATAAAACTTCTTATACTCCTCACGTTGACACTGGCGATTACATCGTTGTGATTAATGCTGAACAAGTTCAAGTGACTGGTAAAAAATCACTTGATAAGAAATATTATCGCCATACTGGTTTCCCTGGTGGTATCCGTGAGACTAACTTCGAGAAGTTAATTGCTCACAAACCTGAAGCTGTTCTTGAAAAAGCGGTTAAAGGCATGTTACCAAAAGGTCCTCTTGGTTATGCAATGATCAAAAAAATGAAAGTGTACGCTGGTACTGAGCATCCGCATGCTGCTCAACAGCCACAAGTTTTGGACATCTAAGGGATACAGCACATGGCTACTAATTATGGTACAGGTCGCCGTAAGACCGCAACTGCACGTGTTTTCTTGTCAGCTGGTACAGGCAAACTCGTTATTAACAACCGTACTTTAGAGCAATATTTCGGTCGTGAAACTGCTCGTATGGTTGTTCGTCAACCTTTAGAACTTTTAGAAGTTACTGAAAAGTTTGACCTTTACATCACTGTTAAAGGTGGTGGTATCGGTGGTCAAGCTGGCGCGATCCGTCACGGTATTACTCGTGCGCTTATCGCTGCTGACGAAACTTTAAAACCTGTTCTACGTCAAGCTGGTTTCGTTACTCGTGATGCTCGTGAAGTTGAACGTAAGAAACTTGGTTTACGTAAAGCTCGTAAACGTCCTCAATTCTCTAAACGTTAATTCGTTTACCGAATCGGACAAAAAGCCTTGGATTTTTCCAAGGCTTTTTTATTATAAAAACGGAACCAAAAGATAAGAACTTATAAATATAAAAACTATCTCTTTAGAACCGTGATTTCCTAGAGCATTTTTAGTATTCTAATCGATTCACTCAACCACGTCGTCTTGTGATATGTCGGTCGAAAATACCTCTATTCAGGGGATTACCCTTTACAGCCATGCTGATGATTTCCGTTCTCACTGGATTCGTTTCTTATTAGCAGAAAAACAAATTAAATATCAATTGATCATAACTGATCACGAAGATGAGGATTTAGCAAGTCTAAACCCTTACAACCAATTACCGATGCTCCTTGAGCAAAACCTGAAGTTATTCTCAGCACCTATTATTGCTGAATATCTTGATGACCGATATCGTCAGAGCAAACTTTACGCCGATGCGCCGATGGCACGCGCAGAACAACGACAATATATTTGGCGTCTTGAAAATGATTGGTTCAAATTGGCTGATGATATGCTCAAACATGTAGATACTTTAAATGTAGAACAAAAACAAAAAGCACAAAAAGAACTACGTGAGACCTTAATTTCTCTTACTCCACTATTTCAGCATTTTCCTTACTTTATGTCCGAAAATTTTTCAATTTTGGACTGTATGCTCGCCCCAATTTTTGTGAGGCTGAATAGCATGGGAATTGATTTACCCAAACAGCAGTGTCGGCCTATATTTTTGTACTGTAAACGTATCTTTAGCCGCCCTTCTTTTGTTAAATCAATGACGGCCCAAGAGAAAACCCGTTACAATGAACAATTAAATATGGAATAGTGTGATATGTCTGAGCAAACTATTGAATTAACCCCTACACGTCCTTATCTTGCTCGTGCAATCTATGAATGGATTTGCGACAACAAACTCACACCTTATTTACTTGTTGATGCAAAACAGCCACATACGGATGTACCACAACAATTTGTCAAAGATGGTCAAATCGTTTTAAATATTGTTCCACATGCTGTACATCAATTATTGATTACCAATGATGCTATTACTTTTTCAGCACGGTTTGGTGGAGTTTCCAAGAATATTTATGTGCCTATTCAAGCTGTTTTAGGCCTGTATGCACGTGAAAATGGTCAGGGTTTATTCTTTGATCCAGAAGAATATGCCAATGTCACTCCTGCAGAAAATGTAATCGAGCCAGAAGTACAAGAATCAACTGAAACAACACCGAGCAAGAAAAAACCAACATTAAGAATTTTAGATTAAATTTAGAGGAATAAAGTATGGCATTTGATTTAGTCCAATACTTTGCTGAGCAAATAAAAATTCAGAAGCCTCAGCTTTTAAATCAATATCCAGCAAATGAAAAGAATAAGCTGATTGATGAAGTTAACGTGCTAACACTTGGCAAGTTAATCAGCTTATGGCGTCAAGATGATAGTAAAATTTATAATGAAATAAAAACTGCTGATCCACTATATATTCAAGAAGTAGCGCGCCATCTAACTACATCTAAACATAATCAATCAGTTTTAAAAAATACTGAGCTCGAACAAAGTATTTCTGAAATTCTCACATTACAGTTAACAGAGCTGAATCAGCTTGATGACACTGGTGGGTTCGGTCAAAATGGATTGAAAGAGCTCATCTTAGGTCAAGTTGAACATTTATCAGGCCAAGCGGAAGACTGGGTTTGGTCAACAAATCACCTAACAGAGTTAATTGGTTCTAAACCTGTTGAGCAAGAAGAGCTATCATTGGATACAACAATGAAGGAGTTTAACCAAATGGTTCATCAAGCCCAACCATCCCACGAAGATTTGCATATTGAAGAACAAACAATCGAAACTTCTGTTCCTACATGGTCAAAGATCATTGCTCCTGTAGTTGCTTTAGCAATCTTGGGTTATTTGTACTGTATTTATACTCAACTTGTTTAATTTCATCATAAGCATTAAAGGAGGAACAAATAGTTCCTCTTTTTTATTTTAAAAACATAATTTATTATCCAATATTATTTTAACATTCTATTACAATTATTAAATTTTGAATAAAAATTATATAATGCAAACCTGAGCACAATATTAAAAGGATAATGCATAAATTTACTTATAATATTTTTTATAATATGACATTTTTGGTCACTTACTTACCCAAACATCAATTTTAATTTAAACTTGATTGATTGACTTAAACTTGGGTAGAAATATAATGATTTTTAACTACTTTTAAATAAAAAGTAGTAACTATAATTTTATAATCCTGAGAGATAAAAATGGCTAAACTTTCTTTAGATAGCTTAACTGAAATTGATGGTTTTGTTGCATCTGCACTTGTTGATTCAGAAAGTGGTTTATCACTTGCAACTCAAGGCGGTGGGGAAATTGATTTAGAATTGGCTGCTGCTGGAAATACAGAAGTCATTCGCGCAAAGAGAAATGTCGCTAAGTCATTGAAATTGAATGATAATATTGAGGATATTTTAATTACTTTAGGTAAAGCTTATCACTTAATTCGTCCATTAGAGAGTAATAACAACTTATTTCTTTATTTAGTACTTGATCGTACTAAAGCAAATTTGGCTATGGCTCGTCATGAGTTAAAGTCATTTGAAAAAGAGCTAGACTTCAGCTAGTTGATTTAATTTATGCTCTTTATATTAATTATAAAGAGCATAAAAAATCACTAAACTATTTAATAAAACTTAAAATGATACTATGGATAGTCATTGCATAAATATTGCAGTTTCAGGTTTAAGCTTAAAAGTTTCAGATGAATTAAAAATATTAATCCGAAATTTAATATCCAATCAATATGGGATTAATTGGGTTAACATTTCTAATAATAATATTGATTTATTAATCATTAACGAAAACTTTTTTGATGCAGATAACATTCAAAATATTCTTCAAAAGAAAAAAATTCCTTATTTAAAAATTACCAAAACACCTTCACAAAATGGAAACTCTATATATGAACATACTTTACACTTTCCCTTAGAAAAGTCAGAGCCCCTTCTATCTTGGCTACAAAAAAATGTATTAGCCTCTTTAGAATCTACTGCTATTAACTCTACGTCAGCTTTATCAAATGAAATGGCTCTCATAGATGGACAATTTATAAAAAGTTTACATAGTCAGGAAAATACCAAATTACATTTATTTGATGATAAAGGTACGCTCGCAATTATTGATAATAGGACTCAAGTCGCTTGGGTAGAACCTTCTCGTCAAAAAACATATACCAATATGAGTTTTAATTTTGCTTTTGCCAAAACCTCAGACTTTACAAAGGTTTCACGTAAAAAAGGTTATTACTTAAAAGATTGGTTATGGAATCTCATCTGGTATTCAAATGAATTTGAAAATTTAGCTTCGGCTGATGGTTATTTCAAAATAGATCATTGGCCGCAACCCTATCAAAAAGAATATAGAAAAATTAGCCTTCAGCTCTCTGCCTGCTTTATTCAGGGAGCAAAAGTCACTGATGTAGCAAAACAACTTAACCAACCAATCGATGTTATTTTACGTTTTATTACGGCTTGCTTAATGGCAAATAACGGACAATATGTTTCTGCAAATAAGTGTTCATACGCTCCTCAAACGAATTCAGAAGGCTCAAATAGTGAAAGTCATTTTTTTAAAAATTTCATAGGAAAAATTAGACGTCGTTTTGGTTTTTAAGGAACAGCATGATTATACAGCAATATAAAATTGTCTTTGCGGGCAGTATGGGGGCGGGAAAAACAGAAGCGATCAAATCGCTATCTGAAATTCCAATTTTAGGAACAGAAGCATTTAATACAGATGTAGAAAGCCATCAAAAATCACAAACAACAGTCGGAATTGATTACGGCGAAATTACACTAGATGATGGTGTTAAAATTGGCTTATATGGAACACCTGGACAAAGCCGTTTTGATTTTATCTGGTCAGTTATTTGTGAAGGCGCAATCGGTATTATTCTTCTGTTAGATCATAATAGTCCAAGTGCTATTAGCGAGCTAGAAAGCTATTTGGAAACCTTTAAAAACTATAATAATAATATTGCGATTGGTATTACACATATTGATGAAAATAAAGAATCTTCACTTCAGCAGTATCGTAATTGGTTAACAGAAAATGAACTTCAATATCCATTATTTTTTATTGATGCAAGAGAACAAGAGCACATTTCAATGATGGTTGAATCATTAATTGCATCACTTGAAGTTAAGGTAGGCGCAACATCTCAAGGGAAAGATCATGCTTAGTATTCCAGTTCAAAAACGAACCGCTCCAACACAATTGCTACAACTTGCAAAAAGTGAAGCCCAAAAAATTCTGATGAATACACGTGGTGTAGACTTTGTGATGATTTGTTCTTCAGATGGGTTTGAATTAGCAACAGTCAGCCATAAGAACTATCATAACACCACTAAATTAGCTGCGGTGAGTAGTTCTATTTTGGCAATGGTCACTGCATTCTTAAAAGAAATTCAACTGACTGGCTGTAATAACATCACCTTAGATGCAGATAATGGCAAAGCCATTTTAACGGCTATTCCAGCTCTCCATCACCCGATGGTGATGGTTACCCTAAGTAATAGAGATGTACTTTTAGGGCAGCTGCTTTATAGTTTAAAAAAAGCAAGCCAAGTGATTGCAGAGGCAGATGGAGAATAACCCACACTGCTATAAAAAATACCGCCCCATAAGAGCGGTATTTTTTTAGACTTGGATACTAAATAGCATTTGCCGTTTTTTAACTTGCTGCCCTTGTTGGCCTAAAATGTCTTCAATAATCCCATCAACATCAGATTTTATCTGCTGCTGGATTTTCATAGCTTCAAGCACTAGTAAGGTCTGACCTTTCACCACTTGATCGCCTTTATTCACCAGAATATTAACCACAGCACCATCCATTGGTGCACGAATTTTGCCATCACCAGCCGCATCAACTGTTTCTGGAGCGGCATAAGTTACGTTGCGAATTGCAACATTGCCATTATCTCGATCTAAATAAAGCTGATCATCATCTAATACATATTGGACACGGCGACGTACACCATTAATTAAATAAACTAGGTAATCTGGCGTTCTCTCAAGTACTTCAATGCAAACTGTTTGATCACAGAACTGGGCCGTAAATGTATTATTCACAGATGAAAGCAGTAATTGAATTTGCTGATCATCATATTTAAGTTTTAATGGTAATGGCACACCTAAGCCAGTTTGCCACACTGCCGTACCGTTACTTTGGCTAAATAATGCCGCGGCAATTGCTAAGGTTTCTAAGGATAGAACCTGCTTATGTAGACTGCTGTCATTTTGAAAATGCTGTTGAATGAATGCAGTATTGGTATCCCCTGTAACAACGACTGGATGACGTAATAAATTGACCAAAAATTGTTTATTACTATTTACACCTAGCAAAACACAATCATCTACGGCACGAGCCAGTAAGCGAATCGCATCCTCACGGGTTTTACCGTATGCAATCACCTTTGCTACCATCGGATCGTAAAATGGGCTGACTTCATCGGCTGCTAACATGCCATGATCGATTCGCACATTTGGTAAAGTTGTAGGCTGCCATCGTAAAACCTTCCCTGTTTGTGGTAAGAAATCCTGACGTGGGTCTTCGGTATACAAACGCACCTCGATTGCATGACCGTTTAACATCAATTCATGTTGTTGCAAAGGCAATTGTTCACCATTCGCGACACGTAACTGCCATTCAACTAAATCTAGTCCCGTAATAAGCTCAGTGACGGGGTGCTCTACCTGCAAACGAGTATTCATTTCTAAGAAATAAAATGCACCCGATGCATCAAGCAAAAACTCAACTGTTCCCGCCCCGACATAAGCACATGCTTTTGCTGCTGCTACAGCTGCCTCACCCATTTGCTGACGTAGTTCAGACGTCATCACTGGACACGGCGCCTCTTCAACTACTTTTTGATGGCGGCGTTGGATTGAACAATCACGCTCAAACAAATAAACATAATTGCCATGAGTATCACCAAAAACCTGAATTTCGACATGGCGCGGAGCAATGACTGCTTTTTCTAAAATAAGCTCACCTGAACCAAATGCATTTTCAGCTTCTGAACGCGCAGTTTGTAAAGCTTCAATCAATTCGGATGATTGTTGTACCAAACGCATTCCACGACCACCACCACCCGCAGAAGCTTTGACCATAATTGGAAAACCAACCTGTTCGGCTTGTCCTGCTAAGTATTCGAGATCCTGTCGGTCACCTTCATAGCCCGGTACACAAGGGACGCCCGCCTCAATCATGGCAATTTTTGAGAGACGTTTACTGCCCATTAACTCAATTGCAGAAGCAGTAGGCCCAATAAACGTAATCTGGTTGTCGATACAGGCCTGAGCAAATTCAGTATTTTCTGACAAAAAACCATAACCAGGGTGAACCGCATCAGCACCTGTTTTTTTGCAAGCTTCAATAATTTTGGTAATAGCGAGATAAGACTCAGATACTTTAGATGGCCCAATGTAAACAGCTTCATCTGCTTCTTGTACATGGCGAGCCTTATGGTCAGCATCAGAATAAACTGCGACAGTTTGGTAGCCCATTGCCTTAGCAGTCTGCATGACTCGAACTGCAATTTCACCACGGTTGGCAACCAGTACTTTTGAAAATTTCATTATTTTTATCCTTATCTTTTATGACTCATCAGCCCAGTTTGGCAAACGTTTCTGGATAAAAGCCATTGTTCCTTCTTGTCCCTCAGCCCCACCAACTGCTTGAGCAAACTGCTGTGCAGCATCATCTAGCAATTCATTTAAAGGTTCATTGAGCGTTCGATGTAACAGCGCTTTAGTCACACGCGAAGCTTGAGGAGCTGCTCGTTTAATGTGTTGAATGGTTTCCTCTAAAGCTTGTTCAAGTTCAATTTCATTATGTGCAATTTGATGAACAACTCCGACACTTAATGCGGTATGCCCTTCAAAACGCATACCGAGTAAAGCAAGTCGACGCGCCTGAGTCAGGCCAATACGTTTCACCACAAAAGGAGCAATTTGTGCAGGAATCACACCTAGACCCGTTTCAGGTAAACCAAACTGGGCATTGTCACGACTAATCGAAACATCCGAAACACATGCCAGCCCAAAACCACCACCTAAAACAGCACCTTCTAAAATCACTACAACCGTTTGCGGAGCAGCTTCAACTTGCTCAAGCATGGCACCAAAACGGCGATTAAAGTCAGCATAAGGTTGTAGACTGCTGACATTGGTCGCTTCAACACGCAAAGCCGCCATGTCTTTAATGTCACCACCTGCACAAAAAGTTCCGCCTTCACCACGGATAATTACCGCACGAATTGAAAGGTCATCGCGAATGGCAGTAAAAACTTGCTGAATGGCATTGACCATATTCAAGTTCATGGCATTACGGTTCTCTGGTCGGTTTAACCAGAGATATAAAATACTGCCGTCTTGTTCTAATTGAATGCTGTCATCAATATCTAGAGCTTGTAGAGAGGTTGAAAGTGTCATGGTGTATTCCTTATTTTTATTTCTGCTTTTTAGGTAGAATGTCCATTAACTTACAGATAATCCCCAACATAATCTCATCTGCCCCACCGCCAATAGAACCTAAACGACCATCACGATACAGCTGTGATGCTGGGTTATCCCACATAAAACCGTTACCACCCCAATATTGCAGACAACTATCGGCAACTTCACGAGTTAAACGTCCAGCTTTGAGTTTTGCCATAGATGCCAGCTTGGTCACATCTTCACCAGCAATATGCTGTTCACACGCTTGGTAGGTTAATGCTTTAAGTGCTTCTATTTCAGTCATGAGTTCAGCAAAACGGAAGTGAATATATTGGTTATTAATAAGTGGCTGACCAAACGTCGTACGCTCTTTGGTATAGTCGATAGTCTTTTGGATTAAATTTTCCAAACCGCCAATGGCATTGGCACAAGCCCATAGGCGCTCTTCCTGAAATTGCATCATCTGCATCATGAAGCCCATACCTTCAACGCCAACCAAGTTACGCTGCGGTACACGGACATTGTCTAAATAAACTTGCGCTGTGGTGGTTGAACGCATCCCTAATTTAATAAGTGGCTCGGAAAAACTGATCCCTTTAGTTTTTGCTGGCACAATAATCATCGACTTGTTGACGTGAGGTTTATCGTCAGATGTATTCGCCAATAGGCAGAAGAAATCAGCCTGCAATGAGTTGGTAATCCACATTTTGCTGCCGTTAATGACATAGTCATCGCCATCTTTTTTAGCAGTCGTTTTAATAGCAGCAACATCCGAACCAGCATGCACTTCCGATACTGCAATTGAGGCAACATATTCCCCAGCAATGGCTGGTGTTAAAAACTCATCGCGTAATTCTTTACTACCAAAACGTGCCAAAGCAGGTGTCGCCATATCGGTTTGTACACCAATGGCTAAAGGCACCCCGCCGCAAGCCGCATATCCAATTTCTTCTGCAACCACAAGGTTATAGGAATAATCTAACGCTAAACCGCCATTTTCCTCAGGCTTGCAAATCCCCAATAAACCAAGATCACCCATTTTTTTAAATACGTCATGGATTGGGAAACGTCCCGCAGCTTCCCATTCTGGAATATGTGGATTCAGCTCATTTTGAACAAATTGACGCGCTGTACGGCGTAATGCTTCATGTTCGGCAGTAAATTTCATTGTGTTATTCCTATTAATTTTTTTAATTGCGGTAAAGGTTGATTAAAAACGGGACACGCCAAAACGAGTTGGATTTAGCTCTCGTTGCTGTGCTTCATAAATGGTTTGTAAAAGGAAAATTAATAATTTTCGGGTATCTCGCGGATCGATAATGCCGTCATCATGTAGCATGGCCGTATTGAAAAGCGCGGTAGATTGCTGCTCCAATTTCATGGCCGTACTTTGCTCAAGAAAATCGAGCATTTGCGGATTAGGCTCCTGACCAGAAACTTTTTGCTTTCCTTCAGCCACAATGCGTAGCACCCTTCCGGCTTGAGCAGCACCCATTACAGCAACATGCGAATTTGGCCATGCAAAAATAAAGTCTGGTGATAAACTCCGACCACACATCGCGTAATTACCTGCACCATATGAGCCTGCTACAACAATCGAAATTTTAGATACAGAACAATTCGCAACCGCTTGAATCAGTTTTGAGCCATGTTTAATAATGCCATCTTGTTCGGCATCGGTTCCCACCATAAAACCAGTAGTGTTATGTAAGAACAATAACGGACGTTTGGTCTGCTCACACAGGTGTATAAACTGAGCTGCTTTCGCCGCCCCTTGAGGTGTAATTGGACCATTATTGGTAATAATGCCAATATGCAAGCCTCCAATTTTTGCCCAACCACAGACCGTTAAATCATCATATTCCTGTTTAAATTCTAGAAAATCTGAATCATCAATAATACGGGCAACCACTTCTTTCATATTCAGTGGTTGTTTCGGGTCGTTTGGAATCACACCCAACAGTTCATCGACATCGTAACGAGGTTCTTTATATGTCGTTTCAACTGGTTTGATTTGTTCATTCCAGTTCAGATGTTCAAAAATTTCACGTGCAAGCCGAATACCATCAGCATCATTTTCAGCCAAATATTCTGCTGTTCCAGCGACCTGCGCATGCATTTCTGCACCACCCAATTCCTCCGCTGTAGCCACTTCACCCGTGGCAGCCAGAAGTAACGGGGGGCCTGCAAGAAGCATTTCGGTTTGTTTGCGTACAGCAATGACATAATCCGAAAGACCTGGTTGATAAGCTCCTCCTGCCGTTGCATTCCCATGTACCACTGCAAGTTGTGGAATACCTGCCGCAGATAAACGTGCTTGATTGGCAAAGGTCATACCGCCATATGTAAATACTTCAGCTGCATAATTTAAGTTGGCACCGCCACTTTCGGTCAGCGTAATCAGCGGGAGTTTTTGTTCCAAAGCAATTTTTTGCAAACGCAGTGTTTTCTGTACACCCATGGGCGACATGGTTCCACCTTTAATTGCACTATTACTTGCTGAGACCAAACAGCGCACACCACTGACAAAACCAATGCCGGCAATTACGCCACCACCAGCTTCCGAACCATCTTTATCATCATGCATGTTGTAGCCAACCAAACCACATAGCTCAACGAAAGGTGAATCGGCATCAAGTAATAACCGTACACGCTCATGCGGCAGAATCTTGCCCTTTTTATCGAATTTCGGTTTAGCAGCATACGATTTATCAATGCTTTTTTGTTGAATAGCACGGACTTCACTCAGCTGAGCAAGCAGTGCCTCTTTATTCTTTTGATACTGTTCACTACCAACAGTAATTTCGGATTGGAGAATAGTCATTTTTTATTCCTCACTCCGAGCCTAAATTATTGCTTCGCTCGACTTTCTCAGTCTTATCTTTTTTAAAAATTTCAGGAATAAACGCGCGATGGAAACCATTATAAGACTGACTATTTGTTGCTTCGGCTAGTGGATACATGCGTGTCCCTTGTGATGCAGCACCATCAATGCGTAATGTCACACCCGAAACAAAAGCAGCAGCATCGGACAGTAAATAACAAATTGCCGATGAAACTTCCGACTCAGTCCCCATACGTTTTAGCGGTACATTGCCAGCAAGACTTGGAATAATTACTTTGGCAAAATCACCGCTATAATTATCCATACCGGATGACACAATCCACCCCGGTGCAATCGCATTTACACGAACACCAGATTTCCCCCACTCAACCGATGCTGTTTTAGTTAAGTTATCAACCCCTGAACGCGCAGCACCAGAATGTCCCATTCCTGGCATGCCGCCCCACATATCAGCAGTCATGTTAACAATACTGCCACCATGTTTAGCCATCCATTGGTTATAAGCTTCACGCATTAAATAGAAAGTTGCGTGTAAATTATTACGCACGACTGCATCGAAACCATTTGCTGAGATATTCTCTAAAGCTGAGGGGAACTGACCACCAGCGTTATTCACCAAGCCATCCAATTTACCGAATTTCTCAATCACTTCAGCAATCATATTTTTTACTTGTTCTTCTTCACGGTTATCACAGACAATAAAATGAACGAGTCCGCCATCTTCTATAATTTCTTGGCTAACTTTCTCTAATTTCTCAATTTTGCGTCCTGTAATCACCACTTGAGCGCCAAGAGCTGCAAGCTCATGTGCAGTACAGCGTCCTATTCCAGAGCCTCCACCTGTCACAATGACTACTTTATTAGCGAAAGCATCTGGTCTAAAAATTGATTGATAACTCATCTTTGTTTCATCCATTCATTTTATTTTTCTAAAAGATGTGCCGGAACTTTAACAGGCATATCCAATAATTGTTGTGCAAATGCTTTACCCTGCGGATCGATTCGCAGGCTTGCAATACCACCGCCCCCCAAGGCATTTTCCAATATAAAATTCAGTGCATTTAATCCTGGTAATTCATAACGAATGACTCGCCCTTTCTCTGCATCCAAAACATGTTGCATATTGCTTGCAACCGTCTGTTCAGTCAGTGCAGTACGAATCCATGGTAAATATTCTGCTTTACGTGCAATTACACCAATATTGCTATGATTGCCTTTATCACCACTGCGGGCATGCGCAATTTCAATCAAAGGAACTTCAATTTCATTCCCTTGATAAACCGCACTTTCATCCGCTGCTAAAATATTGAATTGCTCTGTAGAAGTGCCCCGAGGAATCTCAACCGGATAGCGGTTCCCATCAAAATCGATTTCGATATTAATTTGATTTTTATCAATTAAAAATGAAAATAACTTAATCACTGGAGATGCTTTTGGTCGACCTCCGACAATTCCTGCCAAGGCTGGAGCCATACCTGTTGAAGCCTGTGCAATTTCAGATGCAAAGAACATACATGCTTCTTTAAACATGTGTTTTACAGCTATTTTGACCACAACTTCACGACTATTTAATGTTTGGGCATGTTCGCCATAGGTACTTTCAATGCCCAAGATTTCAACCGACTTTTCACTAAAAGGTGGCACCGAACGCATTGCTAAAACACGCTCACATTTAGTCAAAATCGCATCAGCGATGACTTGTGCTTTTTGTGGTGCTTCACGGCCTGCAATTAAAAAACTGACTAAAACCCGATAACCATCAGGATAAGTTGCACTAACTTTATATTGCCCAGTCGGTGGTTGTCCTTTTGCACCCGTCACACGAACTCGGTGCTCCCCGACTTGCTCTAAATGCACCTGACTAAAATCAGCAATTACATCTGGTAATAAATATGCTTGAGGATTACCAATTTCATAAACAATTTGCTCCGCAACCGTGGCAGTAGATACCAAACCACCTGTTCCCTGTGGCTTGGTCACAATAAATGATCCATCTTCACTCACCTCAACCACTGGAAACCCCATGTTGTCGAAGCCCTGTACTAGGCGCCAATCGGTAAAATTACCACCTGTGCATTGTGCACCACATTCAATGATATGACCTGCCAGTGAGCCTTGTGCCAACTTATCATAGTCATCTAAAGACCATTGATATTCATGAAGTAAAGGAGCAAGTACCACGGCAGAGTCAACCACACGGCCAGTGATCACGATATCTGCGCCTAAATTTAAAGCATCGCGAATAGCCACCGCACCTAAATAAGCATTACTACTCGCCACCTGTTCTGGCAAAGCTTCACCGCTAAACATTTCCTGAATATTTTGTTGCTTAAGTTGTTCATGCTGCGCTAAAAGATCATCGCCTAAAACCACAGCCACTTTCAGATCTAGACCATATTCTTTAATTATTTTTTGCAAGGCATCTCGACATGCCAGTGGATTAACACCACCAGCATTACTAATCACCTTAATCTTTTTTTCTGCAATTTTTTTAAGTAGAGGTGCCATCACTCGACTGACAAAATCCAAAGCATAACCATGCTTTGGTTCTACCATCTTCGCTTTTGCCATAATCGACATGGTGATCTCTGACAAATAATCAAAAACCAAATAATTAATATCGGTTAGATGTACCAATTGGAAAGCGGCAGTATTGGTATCTCCCCAAAAACCTGAGGCACAACCTATTTTTACGACACGCTCATCATCCTGTTGATTACTTGCCATTTTATTTCTCATTATTTTGTTTAAAAATTAAACTCAACATTACCAAGCAAGCGCTTGGTTTGTAAAGAGCAAAATGTTATTGTGAAATTGACCAAAACTGCCAAACTCGACAGCTCAGCTAAAACATGATGAGATTTGGCAACCTTTTCTATTAAGTATTTTTATATAAAGGATCCGGCTTTCGCATGATTGCTACTTCAATTGAACAGATTCCAAATATCTCTTGTTTTGATGACAGCCCACGTGGTCGGTTATTACGAGGAGCTGCCTATCTATTTCATAAACAAGGCTATGACAAAACTACTGTACGCGAACTTGCTCAATTTATTGGAATCCAGTCGGGAAGCTTATTCCACCACTTTAAAAGTAAAGATGACATCCTCGCTCACGTGATGGAGGAAACCATTATTTACAATCTTGCTCGTTTACAAGATGCGGCAGCCCAATCTACCAATCCAGAACAACAATTACGTGCCCTTATTAAAGCTGAACTCATTTCAATTACTGGAGATACTGGTGCAGCCATGGCTGTTTTGGTTTATGAATGGTTTGCCCTATCAAAAGAAAAACAAGATTATCTTTTAAAAATGCGTAATGAATATGAGCAAATCTGGATAGATGTGATTGAAAAATTACGTACTGAAGGCAAGGTAAAGCATGATGCCTTTATTTGGCGAAGATTAATTGGTGGTGCAATTTCATGGACCGTAACTTGGTATAAAGCTGAAGGTAAAGTCAAAATTGATGAGTTAACCGAAATGGTTTGGGAGATGGCTTTGAAATGAGTTCTGTCTACTTACGTAAACCTCATATAAATGACTTAGCTGAAATTAAAGAAGCTTATGCACGTAGTGTTCAATTACATCAACCGTGGACATATCCACCAGCTAACTTTCAAACATATTTAGAACAAGAGCATCGCTATTTTGTCTGCTTAACCGATAGCCATGCGATTGCCGGAACATTTAATATTTCAAATATTATACGCGGTCACTTTCATTCAGCCTATTTGGGTTATGAAGCATTTCATCCCTATCAATGTCATGGCTATATGACTCAAGGCCTAAAATTATTACTCAAAGAAGCATTCAAAAATTTAAATTTACATAGGTTAGAAGCGAATATACAACCTGACAATATTGCCTCGATTCAATTAGTGGCCCACGCTGGTTTCATTAAAGAAGGTTTTTCTCGGCAATATCTTCGAATTGGAGGAAAAACATGGAAAGATCATGAACGTTGGGCAATTTTAAATGAGAAATGGATAGAACCATCTCAGTAAACTCTGAATGAGATGGTTTATACAAGCAAAACCTACTCTAAAATTAATAACCTAACTGCTTACTAATCAAATCTTTCATAATTTCTTCAGCACCACCACCAATCATATTGACCTTCACTTCACGGTAAATACGTTCCGACTTGGTTCCTCGCATAAAGCCCATACCACCTAATGTCTGTACAGCTGCATCAGCACAAAATTGCATAGTGCGAGTCGCAACATTTTTAAGCATTGAAATTTGTGCCACCAACTCAGGCCCTTGTAACTTCGGCTGAGTCATTTTCCATCCAGTTTCTTCAAGCAATGCCCGTGTTGAGGTCAATTGTGTTGCCATATCTACCAATTTATGACGAACCACTTGATGATCAATTAATCGCTTACCAAAAGTTTTTCGTTGTTGCGCCCAATCTAAAGCTTCTTCATAACAGACTAATGCATACCCATAAGCGACTACTCCCAAGAAGAACCGCTCCATATTAAAGTTATTCATAATAACTTTAAAACCAGCGTTTTCTTTGCCGAGCAGATTTGATATAGGTACTCGTACTTGATCAAAATGCAAATGAGCTGTATCAGAAGCCCACCATCCCATTTTCTTTAAAGGTGTTTTAGTAATTCCTTCACTGTGCGCATCAACGAGCAACATTGAAATGCCTTCAGCACCTGTTTTAGTTGGGTCTGTACGCACTGCAACTGTATAGTAATCTGCACGAATTCCCGATGTGATAAAAGTCTTCTCACCCGAGACAATGTAGTAATCACCATCACGAATAGCTTTAGTCTGTAATGCAGCGACATCCGAGCCACCACCAGGTTCCGTAATAGCTAAAGCAGAAATTTTTTCACCGGAAATAATACCTGGTAGGACTCTAGCCTTTAACTCCTCACTTCCAAAATGCTGAATGGGAGGGCCGCCAATTGTGTGTACCATGAGTGAGGTATGTACTCCCCCAGAACCCGCCTTTGCCATTTCAATACCAGCCAGCAATGAATAAAATGGATCTGCATCAGGAATACCACCATATTCTTCTGAAAAACCTAGACCTAATAGGCCAATTTCAGCTGCCTTTCTATAAAGCTCTCTAGGAAATGTCTCAGCTTCATCCCACTCATTAACAAAAGGTGCCATTTCTTTTTGTACAAACCGGCGAACATTGTCAGCAAAAGCAATGTGTTGTTCATTATAGTAAATTGGGTTGAGTTGCATGTTTAGAAATGTCCTGATGTTTTTATTTAATTCCTGAACATATCTTGTCATGTTTACAGTCAATCAAAAGTTGCAAGAATCTCCATTTTCTTGGCATAAAACATCAAACAGAATTATTTTTATTTATGCACAACGCCTATACTCTTAAGCAACAACGAAAACCACGCACAGCATAATAAGACTGTGCTCCATTATGATAAATGAAGACCCGACCATAACGTCGGTCAGCAAAAATAGCTCCATCTAACTGTCGAATCTCATCAGGAGTTTTAAGCCAACTTGATGTTTTAAGATCAAACTCCTCTAACATTTGTAAATCATGGTATTGCTCTTCTGTGAGAAGCTCAGCTCCCATTTCATTAGCTAGATCTATTACACTGTTTTTTGGGGGATGATCTTTTCTAGATTCCAAAGCCTCTCGATCATAACAAAGACTCCTACGACCTTTTGGACTCTCAGGAGAACAATCTACAAATAAATACTCATCCTTCTGTTGATCGTAAGAGACAACGTCAGGTTCTCCTCCAGTATTTTCCATTTCTTGCAATGACCACAATTTTTCAGGCGATTCTAATAATTTAGCTCGTACATTTGTCCAATCAATTTCTTTATGGCGATGTGTGTTCTTTTCAAATCTCTTCTTTAATAGTTCAAGCAGTGAATCTAATTCTGTTAAAGTTAATTGTTTTTTAGTTGTCATTGAATAAATCCTTATAATTATTGGACTGAGCGTCCATCAAAATAATTTATTTTTATTTTATCTAAGTCAATGTCGTCTATACATCGAACATTAATCGCAAAGATAGAATTACCCTCTGCATCTGTACCTTGAGCATAAGGATGAATACCGCAATTTTTACAGAAATGATGATTAATCACATGCTTGTTAAAAGTGTAATTCGCTAAAATATCAGGAGAATCTAAAGTAACTGTAACTTGATTAGTGGGTAGGAACCAAAGTAAAGACCCTTTCTTTTGGCAAATGGAACAATTACAAGATAAAACTTCTATTAGCTCACCTTCTACGACAAACTTCACCTGTCCGCAGTGACAACTTCCTTTATATTCCATAACATTCTTCCCTTTATAATTTTTTATAGTTTTATAATATTCCTTGTTATAGATCAATTTTTAATCTTATTCCAGACTTTGGCTTTTTCCTCATAATAAACCCTAATAAATTGAAGTAATGACCAATCATTAACTCCAAAAATATTGGCATTGTTTGCATCTATTACCATTTTTAAAAGAAAACAAAGGTAAACCAAAGAACATGAAAGCCATAAAGGCTGATTTTTTCCCTTTTGTGTAGGCTTCAATATCATAACTTCCACAGTTAGGACATCGCTCTTTATTTTTTCCAAATTCTTGCTCTAAGTCTTCACTAAAATCTTTTTCAAGGAAAGCTTTCGCATCATGAACATCTTTTTCTAGTACTAATAAACGAACTCCACCCAATGCATTTGAATAAAACCAGTCCATATTAATTGTATGTTCATTTTCAATACGAGCAGGGATTCCAAAAGCCTCTAATTGAGTTTTTGCTATTTGTGCCTCATACGGAAACGAAAAAGTTTTAACTAAGATCCATTGCATATTAAATTTATAATAAGGTGAATAGTTTCAGAATAGCTTTATTTCTTTATAAATTGAATTAAATTTAATCTCTAAAGGATTAGGGGTTAACTTTCCGCTTTTCTTCCGCGCAATAAGCAACACCCCGGTTTCTTTCGAGACCGGGGTGTTTGGAATAATGAGCTGGCGATGAC
>NZ_LFZQ01000016.1:0-9323 GCF_001990725.1 Acinetobacter genomosp. 33YU
CACAAAATAATTTACAGGCTCAATAAGAATGTCGCCCGAAGTTTTGATTTTTATATTTCCTGTTGGTCAAAGGAATGGCTAGGTAGACGATTGATTGAAACACACAATTCTTTGGCTCACTCCGTTCGCCTTTCTTTTGCCATCTTATCTTTCTACTACATGTGTATTATCCTCTATCTCTATCCTTATACCTGTGTCACTATCTACATATCTATATAGATAAATAATTAGCTATTTTCTTTATTACTGATCTATCTCTATCTACGCTTACCTATGCCTATCCGTATAGTATTATTGTTATCTATCTATATAGATTTCTACATTAATAGATAGTTATACATGCTTTTTATCTCTATCTGATTGGCTTTTTATATTGATAGTTTTCTACATTTCTATATAGATAGATTGCTTGTATATTTACTCGAACTATATATCTATATGGATTTCTATATTTCTATAAGTATTGGTGTATAAGTGTTTGCCAATATTTGTTTTTATCTCTATCACTTCTTATACGTTTGAGGATTTTATTAAGCCGCGCATCTATATCTCTACGCTTACCGAGACTTGGGTGTACTTGGGTATTCCGAGAGTTTTCGAATATATAAATATATCTTCTTAGAACATTCTTATATTACTTATTCTCGGAAATGTAGGCGCGGTTCACTTGGGTTTTTAGAGATTCTTCTCATGTATCTTTCAAACCGACATAAATGCTATCGTATTTCTTCACGGTTTCGCGTATTTCGCATTTTAGAACTTAAGATGATTGCTTTTATATCTTGCGCTTAAAGTTGCTTAAAACGCTCTAAAAAAGCGAAATAGAGTAGAGTTATAAAAACGATTAATTCACACCAAAATCAGCTTTAATTGCCTGAAGGAAAATGCCTAAGTATTAATTTGGAAAAATTCCTTAAAAATCAAATGCCTATAATTGAATTTCTGTGTTTGTTGTTGGCTTGTGGACTTATGTTGTTGATTAGCCTGATTTTTAACAAATTTTGCCTGTTTTTAAGCTATTTGGGGTTACTATAATGGGCATATGTCTTAAATGAGTCTCTAATACATGCTTACTGTATTTATTGTTTTAGTTGCCTTGTTTGTTATAGCACTAATGGTTAAGACGCATAACGAGAGAAATAAGGCGGCAAGATTAAGCCGACTTTCATTGAAAGCATCTGAGGCTTTGGTAAATGCATCTATGCATAAGATGAGACTTGCCTCAATGTCTCCAGAAGAGGCTTTTATTGAAACTCTAACCGATGAAGAACGTGAAATATATTTCAGCCTCACAACTGCACTTGAGAAATTAACTTTTAAGGTTGATATTGCAGGTAACAGAATTAAGAAACAAAGCAATGGCGTTAAACAGATCAACAAACTACTAAATGCTTAAAATTATAAATATGCCTTTTGTATTTTTGGAATTGTCGCTACTAATCAAATTGAACAAATGAGGTGACTTATGTTGATCATGATTGTTGGAATGGTGCTGGTAGCGTTATCTGTCTACCGCGGTGTTGCCCTGAGTAAGTATTTACATAGCCCGTCGGTATCGCACTCAACCAGTAGTCTGTATATGCAGGAGATGGTGGTCACGCGAATTAAACAGGCTTGGTATTGTGTTGTAGGTTTTACAGGATCAACAATGATTGCGATGGGAGTGGGGTTAACTTGGTTCATTTAAAATAAAAGGCTAGCTTATTGCGAGCCTTTCTTTTCTTCATTGTATTGATCGCCTTGTTTTCTATAGGCATCAATTTTCTTTCGAATTTGCTTCATGGCAGCATCATTGAATTTTACTCTTGGATCTTGTTCACCAAATAAATCATCATGAATAGCCATAAAGCGAATACTTGCCACTTTCATTTCGTGACCATCGGGATGTACTTGGTCAGTATCTTCAAAAGTTATAACAAGTAAAGGATCGTACTCGCCTTTAACAACGCGGGCGTGATACATATTTAGATAGTATGGAACAGAATTTCGTACAGAAGCCATGTTTTTGATTCTACCGTAGCGTCTATCGCTATCTTCTATGTATATATCGATGTAACCTTGCTCTCGCCAAAGCTCGATTAGGTTAAAGATGTCTTCTTCGTAATCCTCAATGTCTTCAATAGTGAAGCCTATATGTTGACTGATTACGAAGAATAGGTCGTGCAATTCTGCGTGGGAGATGTATTTTCTTTCGAGTTGTTGATCAGGTTGTGGCATCCCTTTTCGTGCGTTCCTTGGCCGCTTGAAAGGCTCTGCGAAGGTTGCGTCTTGTTTCTTCAGGTGTGCTGCCAGTGATTTTTGTACCACCGAAGCCTTCACCCATGCGAACAAGTTCAACAATTGCAGGGTTTACGTTTTGGTTACTCATCTTGTTCATAACTTTTCTCCATGAGGAGACTGTTGTTAAGAGATGGCTTACAAATATAAATTTGTGCCATTTCGCTTTATAGCTTTAATAAACCGCTTAAATAGTCGGTTGTTTAGTAAATCCAGAAGGCTGCAACCTTATTGATTCACTTATGCATAAACGCATATTGATAATAAATTTCTATCGGTCGACCCAGAAATTTCTAAGTTTGCATCGTTTATTTTATGCTTTTACGCATAATTTGCAATAGCGAATATTTCAAAATGAAACTATCCCTATCTAAATTAGAAATGAAATTTCTATGTAGAAATGTAGATATATAGAAATCTACAGATATTTTAAGCCATTAATTTTTAATGTTTATATGTGAATTTTTCTTTTAAGACTTCAAAACAATCTTGATCAATTTCTTGTTTTTGATGATTAAACTTAAAAACATAATGTTGACCGTTCTTTTCATATTTAGCAAAACCGCAACTTACTTGGATGTGAATAGATTCGTTTGTTTCATCTTTATCCATTTTGTGAGTAACAGAAGCACCTTTTCGCTCATACGCCAGCAAATCAAAGAATTTAGCCATCGGTGTTCTTTCGTTTGGTGTCATTTTGAGTCTTACTAAATAATGGTGCAGGGCAAGATGTGATCTGCATATCAATCCGTTGATCATCCACGCCCTAAACAAACTATCGGCTTGCTTAAGGTTAGATTGACTGGTTGCCAGTTATTCCCCTGCATGGGCAACTCCGCGCGACATTAATAAATGTTTTGACTAATAAAGTCTCATCAGGCACGGTTGAATGGCTGCCTAGAATGGGCTCGAACCAGTGACCAACGGATTAACAGTCCGCTGCTCTACCTACTGAGCTACTACGCAATATAGTTATATAATTATATGGATTTATAACTACTTATCTATATAGAAATATAGAAATCTAAATAGATAAAAAATGAACCATACCGGGTTTGCCGGAGACCTTTTTATTTAAGTTAGGCCACCTGACCTAACGGGTTAATCTTATCATAGTACATTGCTTCAAACTCAAAAGGCGATACATAACCCAGTGCACTGTGTACACGCTTTTTATTGAACCAATCTACCCAGTTTAGTGTCGCAAGTTGTACATCTGCTAAACCTTGCCAATCTGCTTTTAGATATTCAATCACCTCTGTTTTGTATAAGCCATTCACCGTTTCAGCCAAAGCATTATCGTATGAATCACCAGTCGTACCGACTGATGCTCGTAAATTTGCTGCTTCTAAACGATGGGTATAACGAATGGAAAGATATTGCACACCTCTGTCGGAATGATGAATCACATTCTTTGGCATGCCTCGATCATGCAATGCTTGCTCTAATGCATCGAGCACTATATCTGTATTCATTCGTGTAGATACTTTCCAGCCAACAATTGCTCGTGAGAACACATCAATAATAAAGGCGGTATAGACCCAGCCTGAATGAGTTTGAATATACGTAAAGTCACTGACCCACAGTTGGTCAGGATGATCAGCAGTAAAATTACGTTTCACTAAATCATCTGCTCGTTTTTGGTCATCTCGGCTACGGGTGGTTTGTTTGTTCTTACCTCGCCAAACACCTTGTATACCTAGCTTTTTCATTAATCGAGCAACAGTACAGCGTGCAATAACATAACCTTCACGTTTCAGTTGTTGCCAAACTTTACGTACACCATATCGACCTGAACTTTCTTTCCAAATTCGTTTAATTTGTTCAGCATGATGCAAATCATGTAGATCTCGCTTTGCTCGATGTTCTGGGTTTTCAGCAATATCTAGTGTTCGATAATAGGTAGAAGCTGAGATCGGTAAAATCCTACAAATCGCCTCAACACCATATAACGCCTTATTGTTATGGATGAAATCCACCATTATTTGTGTGGGCGGTCGAGCTCCGCCTGGGCGAAAAAAGCGGCTGCTTTACGCAGAATTTCATTGGCACGCTTTAATTCTTTGATTTCACGTTCCATTTGCTTCATTTTTTCTTGATCAGAGATCTGTTGTACTTTGATAGGATTTTGCTCATCTAAATGCTTTTGATGCCAAGCACGAAGTGTTTCAGGAGTACAACCAATCTTAGGCGCAATAGCTGTGATCGCAGCCCAATTAGATGGATAGTCTTTTTCAGATTCAATCAATAATTGAACCGCTCTTTCTCTGATTTCAGGGGTATATTTTAATTTGGTCATCGGAACATTCTCTCAGAATACTGAGTCTCCGACAAACCCGGTACGGTTCATGATGTAGATTCTGATACATCTACTTCTAAGTACTTGCACCTTACTAAAACTCGCAATCCCACATACATCAGTCGCCGATGTTGTTTAGTTTTAGATTTTTTACCAATGATCATTTTTTCCCAAAAATGTTTAGCCTGCCAATTTTTAATTTCATAATTTGTAAAGATGTCCATAAACTCATTGTAAAAAGGTAGATGTACGGAATTTTTCATAATGGACTGCCCAGCAAATAAAAGAGGATTATAGTCCGTGGATTTATAGTCCTCAATTACTGATATTACTGTTTTTTATACTTTCCAGTAAAAATGACAGCGTTAGCAGTAAAGATTGGGAAAATTATTCGTCAGAAAAGAACCGAATCAAGCATTACTCAAGAATCATTAGCTTTAAAATGTGAAATAGATCGTAGCTATTTAGGGCGTATCGAACGTGGAGAAGTCAATCTGACAGTAGATAAGCTGTATCAAATCGCACAGGTTTTACAAATTAGCCCCAAAGACTTATTACCAGATTAAAATAGTTTTTTGAACGACACATTTAGTCGCAGAACCTATTATTTTTCTGATTGGCTTAGTTTTAGAATTTTTGTTTTGCCAAGTACTTCCTGTACTTTAAAATCATCATGCAAAACTTTATACAGAGCCTAAACAATAGAAATTCAGCCATGAATGGCACAACTAGCTTACTAGTTCTACCACTCATACTTTGACTTACAATTAAGCAGTTTGTGGCGTTTTGGACTTTTCGATAAAACGCCCAAACATCAACCCAATCTCAAAAAGTAGCCACATCGGAATCGCCAACATTACCATACTAAGAGCGTCTGGTGGCGTAATAAACATCGAAACAAAGAAACAGCCAACAATCACATAACGTCGATTTCGAGTCAGTGTTTCCACGGAAACTAAGTTCACCAAAATCAATAATAATGTCGCTACAGGCACTTCAAAAGTTACCCCAAAGACCAAAAATAATTTCAAGCAAAAACTCAGATAGCTATTAATATCAGTCATTGGTGCAACTGCCTCGGGTGCTGCATGTAAGAAAAATGCCAACACTGCAGGTAAAGTTATAAAGTACGCAAACGAGATACCAACATAAAATAATACAATACTTGATACGAGCAATGGTACTGCAATACGTTTTTCTTGCTTATACAAAGCTGGCGTGATGAAAAGCCAAATCTGGTACAGAATGTATGGCATCACCACGATTACTGCGATAAAAAAGCTGAGCTTAAATGGTGCCATAAATGTCGTGGTAATATCCGTGGCAATCATGGTCGCATCTGCAGGAAGCTGTAAACGCAAAGGCTTTGAAAGCACTTCATACAAGTCATTGGCAAATGGAATCATGCTAAAGAATGCGGCAAAAACCGCAATCAATATCCGCATCAAGTATTTACGCAGTTCAATCACATGCGACATCAATGGCATAGACTGCAACGGCTGATCACTTTGTTGAGTTTGTGAAGAAGCCATCATCTACTCTCCTATACTTTGTGCAGGTTGTTGAGCAGCTGGATTACTTTGCCCTTGTTGCGCTTTTGTACTCGCAATATCTTCAGCACTCTTTCTCATTTCAACCAACTGCTGTTGCATATCTCGTTCTACTGCACGGATTTGATCAAGTTCACGCTGAACTTGTTCTTTCATCTCGAGCAGATTGAGCTCCTTCTCAATATCGTGCTGCACGCTATGCATTAAGCGTCGAGCTTTTCCATACCATCGCCCTACTGTACGCATTGCTTGTGGTAACTTGTCAGGACCAAGCACCACAATAGCGACAATACCAAACAGTAAGATTTCACTAAATCCCATATCTAACATTGGTTAAACCACCTTTATGCCAAATGATGAAAATTACTTTTGCGTATGTGACGCATCTCGAACGGTATGACTAGACACATCAATCACCGAAGTATCTTCGGCAAGTAGTTTTTGATCTTGATCTTCATTTTTTACTGAATCTTTAAAATCCTTAACCGCACCACCTAGGTCACGACCCAGCCCTTTGAGCTTCGATGTACCAAAAAGCAAAACAACAATAATCAAGAACAATAAAATATGCCAAATTGATAGACCTGCCATTTCACAACCCTCACCTAAACAAAAAAATAACTTAAAATAAATACTACACCAAAGAACTTAAAAATAAATAAAAAATTAAAAATAAATTATTGTGTCGTCAAATTTTAATCAACCATAATCAGGAAAATTAATTCACACTTTTATTTTACAAGTCTTTATCTAAAACATATAGTAACTGATGCTTATTGAGCTTAACTACAGCTTTAGCTGTATACAATCGAGGATCAACGCATGAACAATACAATACTTACCACCTTATTATTTGCTTTATTATCATTAAGTTGTGCAAAGGCAAGCGATAGTGGCATATCACACAACACAAAGTACACGACTACTAAAAGCAGTATTATAGACAGCCAAAACCCTCCGAAAAACAATCAATCAGAAGGATATTCAAAAGCATATGAAAGGTGCATATCAGACCACAAACAAGGATTCAACCTTGCAGTAGATTGTACGCAAAAAGAATTGGAAGATATTAATAATAAAATAAATAAAATAAATAAAATATTAGATAATAAAAAACCTCACATAAATAAAAAAAGCATTCAATCTAAATATGAAAATTATGAAAGAATGATGTGCAATGATTTAATGAATACATCAAAATTGACTAAATCCAGCTCAATCACACGATCGCAGTGCAAACTTTCACTTCGTCAAAACTATTTAGATAATTTACAAAATATACTTTCACCACAGCGACTAGAATAACCACCAGAACAATAACTGAAACGGTGTTACCCCACTGTGGTTGAGATCAAAAACTGAGCTCAACCACGCATCTTATAAATTCCCAAAACGAATCAAGCAAATTTATGCAACAGCCGCTTCACAGTTTTCAGACTTCATTGCAGTGACTGTTTCTTGCGTCTTCAAGGTGTCAGTCACATCAACAGGCAAACTCCAAACCCGAACATTGGCTGAATTAATCTCATCAGTAATTGATGGCATCCCTGAATAACGTTCTGGATAAGTAAAATCTGTGCTGTTATCAACTGAAATCATCGTTGTAGATTGTCTTGAGCCATCAGCGGTCGTTCCAAGTGCAGGTAATGACAGAAGGTATGGTGCCCCTATTCGCTTATCATAAAAAATTTGCGAAACATTACTAAAATACTCATATTTGACTTGATTTGGGTTTTGATTACTACCTTGAATACCATCATTATGAATGGCGTACTGTACCGTTGAAGCATCTTGATAGTTTTTTGCATTAAGACGAATACCAGCAGAGATTACAAAATCCAATTTAAACTCGGTATTTTTTAGCTGTGCCATGCGATACTTATCTGTAGTCGTACTGGCAACTGCGTAGTCCAAACAAATATTTATCCCAAATGGCAAGCCTTCAATTAGTTCATTATTAAATGTGGTGTCCAATAATTGACGACCATAATCATCAAAGGCTTGAACTTTATCAGACGAAACTCGCTGGATTTTTACCACCAGCTTTTCCTCTCCATTTAAAGTACAAACATGTGCATAGTTCTCCAGATCAGGATTACTGGCATTATTACCAAGTTCATCCCCTCGATCACATCTTCTATCACCAATGAAGTCAATCCAAGACACAGTGCGTTTTGGCCAAACCATATATGCAGGGCGCTGATGCTCATCATTTAAAGACAGATTATGCACACATACCAAATGGTTCGTTGCTTCTAATATTGGATTTTTATCGGTGCTGGCATCACTACCATCTTTGTTAAAAATATTTACTGATGGCTTTAACACTGCGATAGTTCCTGGGAGAAGTACCAGTTTTCCATAATCACATTCAGGAAACTTAGCAATCAAACTACGGACTTTCTGTGTGACGAGTTCTAAAAATAAATCTGCAACTACCAAGACTTCATCCGTATTCAAAAAATCAGTCCAAGGCACATTCCAATAAAATTCTGGAGCAGTAAAAAAGGTGACATCATAGTCTTGTGGTGGGCGCTCAGCAAAAGCAGTCAACATCCCTCGGTACAACAATACAAAACGATGATCGACCGAGCGCTTGACATAATCTACGATACTTTCCCAAGCCGTTTCAGTACCATCTTTATTGGTCACCAAAACTGAACCTGCTGTACCTTTACTTACTTTGCGACGTGCACGTAATTGCACAAAAGAATTATATTCAAAGTTATAGATCCCCACATTCATTTTCACCGCATCTGGACTAATGATCGGCTCAGTACCTTGTTCGGGCTCAGTCTTTTCGCCTTGATCTGGAATTTGCGGTGTTGTATCTGGGTCAAACGGTGCAATCGGTATCACCACATCCGACTCAACCTCACCACCACCTCCGCCGCCACCACAGCCCGTAAGCATGGATACCGCAGGCAAGGTCATTCCCCCAATCAAAATAGAGCGTCGAGTCAAGGGAGTATTTAAAATTGATTTTTGTAAGTTCACTTGTGGCTGTGCCATCATCATTTCCTCTAGGTTGGATTAAAACCGCTAAAACCGCCTAGATACATACAATATCTATACCAATTTTATAAAATATGTAGAAATTATGAAAAACTTTGATTTTTTGAGCAAATAATCGCCGAAAATGATATTTATTGGTTTTTCTCTAATTTTGATAATACTGATCCTAGCCAAAATAATGG
>NZ_LFZQ01000017.1:0-161009 GCF_001990725.1 Acinetobacter genomosp. 33YU
GGATTAAGAACCAGTTGCAAGCGAAAATTAAAAACTTATGACTTGAGCGTTCACTTTTAAATCAAGTATTGGGTTAAATTGTTGTTTTATATTGACAATTATTTTAAATATTTATTTTTGACCCAAATAAGCCAGTATCATCATCGATAATTCTTGCTTAAGTTGTTGTTCTGATATGAGAAAATTATTCTGACTCACGTAACGCATCATCGTAAAAAGCGTACTATTAATAATTACAAAGGATTTATGTTTCACTTGTTCGAAGTCCCACTGATGAGGATTTCTACTAAATGTATATAGTCCCACTTCAAAAAAATGCTTCTCTAAAATCTGAGCAGCTTGCGAATGACTATAGTCATGCCAATGTTTCAGTACTTCTATAAAAAATCCGTGATCGGCTTTTAATGCATTAAATCCTAGCTCTATCGCCAAGGGAATAAGAATATCTAAAGGAATATTTCCTTGATGCATAACTAATTCTTTGAGTTGTTGTCCTAATAGTTCGCTTTTACGGCGTAATAGTTCTTCTATGATTTGATCTTTATTCTCAAAGTATTGGTAAATCGAGCCTACACTCACTCCAGATTTCTCTGCAATTTTAGGAGTCGTTGTATGAAGCAATCCATATTGGGCAATACAGTGCTGTGTTGCCTCTAAGATATGGTCAACAATAACTTTTGAACGCTGTTGCTGTGGGACTTTTCTCATCATTTTTTATTCGTTAAATGCGAATTGAATGCGAATAATTATTCATATTAGCCTATTTATTATTCAGATCAATAAGTAAGTAATGATATGCAAATGATTAGCCCGACTCGACTTGCTTCTTTTAATGATATGCAAGACAGTAATTTCTTTACTCAGTTTTTAAACATCTGTTGTGAAAAACCTGTGCAACCGAACTATACAGAATATGTATCTTTACAACGTGCTCTTTGTGAAGGGGACGTTGAAATGGATAAGGTGATTGATTGGGTTATGCAAAATCCCAAAGATCATCGCATGATTTTTGAAAAGATATTATTTCAAGGCCGTAATGACCTATTCGAGCCTATACCTACTGAGTTAGAAAATTTCTTTAATTACATTGAACAAAAGCCTGAATGGTTAGATCAGCGCCAAATTGATGCGGCTGTTAAATTTACTCATCGTTTAGGAATAAATAATGGTTTTATTCTTAGAGATTTATCATTAATGGCGGGATATTTATATCCTGGATTTAATCAACCATTAATTTTAACAGGCGCACTAAAGAAAGAGGCAGGTACTCGTTTAGCAGAAACTACAAAATGGTGGGTTGATATTACTGAACCTCAAGGACTTGATCGTTTAAGCTCAGGTTTTACTTCAACGATTTATGTTCGTTTTATTCATGCTCTTGTTCGCCGACAATTAAAGAAGTCTGATCGTTGGAATAGTGACGTTTGGGGAATTCCTCTTAATCAGTTTGATTTAGCCATGACTAATTTGGCTTTTAGCAGTGTAGTTTTACTTGGTATGAGAGCTTTAGGTATCTGGCCAACCAAACAAGAAGCCAAGAGTTTTTTACATTTTTGGCGTTATGTCGGATGGTTAATGGGTATTGATGAAAAATGGCTTATTCAATCTGAAACTGAAGGCTGGCGATTACTTTACTGGATGCAGTTTGCTCATCCTCACTCCGATCACAGCAGTGTTGAGTTAGGATCAAGCTTGTCAAAAGAACCTTTTGAAAGAAAATATCTGCATCTGTGCTCTTTGCAGCAGAAGCTTGCTTATCGACAACATTTAGAACTTACCCAATTTTTTATCGGTAAGAAACGGATGAAATTACTTGGATTGCCTCAACAGTCTGCTCCATGGTTTGCTTATTATCTGATTTTGCGTAATTCAGTACTTTTTAACGGCGCAAAAATTTCATCCAAAGTTGAAATTTTTTTAACTCAATCAGGTCGTAATCTACAGAAACTTGGCCTACGTCTTTATGAAAATCAAGGTAAGGTAAAAACCTTAGCTAGTATGCATCAATAGTTTTTAAAACCTAAAAATAAAAAATGGAAGCCCGTTATCCGGACTTCCATTTTTAAATATTAAGGAGTCTATTGAGCTGATGAACTGTGCATTTCAGCGTGATTCATTTGCTCATGTGACTCCATCATCTGCTTGTTCTTTTGACTTGGCATATAGTCTGGTTCATTGTTAATTGCCCAATAGAAAATAAGCATAAATAGTAAGGCTAAGATAGAGGCTACAATAAGTAACTTCCATCCCCACCAAGATTGTTCTGGCGATAGTTTATTTGTCATTTCATTTCTCTCATTCAATTAATATTTTCAGTTCATTCGCTACGGCTTATTAAAACTTCATGCTCATACGAACCCAGTAATTTCTTCCGATATTGTTGAATTGCTCTTCACTCGCAAATCCAAAGCCTGCACTACCCGCTTTATTTAAGTGTTCTGTGTAGGTCTTATCTAATACGTTATCGATGCCAACAGAGACATCAATATCTTTACGAAGGTTGTAACTTCCGTTTAGAGAAAGAGTTGAAAAACCTTTACTTGGTTTTAGATCATATCCCACGATATTACCTTGATGTAGACTCACTCGGTTTTGCTCAGCAACCGCTCGCCACAACAGACCCAAGTTATACTTATCAGCTACATAGCGAATATTTAATCGACCTTCTAAAGGTGAAATTTGAGGTAGCGGTTTGTTATCTGTGGTGTTTTTACCCCATGCATACATCGCACTCAAATCTGCTTGAATATGGTCAGTAAATTGGTATCCAATACCCGCCTCTGCACCAGCAATAGTCGCGTCAACATTTTTGGCACCCGCAGTAATATCATTACTCATATCATGCCCACCCATTCCCATACTTGGGTGATGGTGGTAACTCATTAAGATGTAGTCATCTACTAAACCTGCATAAGCTGAAGCCCATGTATTTAAAGCTCCATGTTGTTGCTGGAAACCTAGATCCAACTGCAATGTTTTCTCAGGGTTGACACCGTTAAAAGTATTGGTTGAGCCAGCGTTACCATGTTTAGGCGAGAAAAGCTCCCAATAATCGGGCATACGCTCTACATAACCTAAACCAATATAGCTTTTTAAGTCATGCTCAGGATGTTGATTTTCCCAACGGACAAATGCGCTCGGTAACGTCTTTTCAAGCTTTGTATTAAAGCCTTGTGCTTTAGAGTCAGCACGTTCATCTTCAACTGTGACTCGATCTAAACGCACACCTGTAACTAGTTTATTGAGATCATTCCATTGATAGCCAAGTTCACCAAAAGCACCGTATGATTGAAAACGCATATCTTGACGATATGGAACATTCATAGAAGGCATATTTGGCGATGACATGCTACCGCCATGTTTATTGAATTGAGAATCGACACCTGTAATCAGGCTCCACTTATTCCATTCAGAGGTCATGGCTAAGCGCGAATTTAGTGTACGGCGTGTCACTTCCATTGCCATCGCGTTTGGCATGAGCATGGTCATACCACCATGGTTCATTTCAACTAATGGCGGAGTACGTAAACTAAAGTTATCCATAATATGGTCGTTATAGCTGTAGTTCACCTGCCCTTCAATTTTCTTAATGACATCAGTGATGTTTTTCTTTTCGAACCGCAGACCTAGGCTTTCACGTGCAAATTGAGATCCGTCCATTGAACGTCCAGCATAAAGCGATTCACCATCAGATTTCCCACCCGTGAGCTCGATCCACGTGTTTTCATCTGGAGTGAAGCCAAGTGCTACATCAGCATTCCACTTTTTCCATGCTGAAGGCACGGTATTTGCATCACCGTCTTGATAACTATTCGATTCTGAACGGTTGGCATTTAAACGGATATATTTTTTTTCATCGCCAATTGCCGCTTCAACATTATGATCAATACGTCCATATGAACCTAGTAAAACACTCGCTTGTCCACGATAAGGTTTTTCAGAGGTGAGCTTTTCAGGCTGACGTTCAAAAAGCACAGTAGCTGCCGAACCTGTATTAGCATATTGAACAGTTTGCGGACCTTTAATGACAGAAATACGGTCATAACTTTCTGGAGAGATATAAGAAGTTGGAGCATCCATACGGTTTGGACATGCACCTAGGTTTTCCGTTCCATCTGTCAAAATTTTGATGCGTGAACCAAACATGCCTCGGAATGTCACATCACCATTTGTTCCACCGCTTTGTATTGAGTTGAAGCCCATAATACTTTGTAGATAGTCTGCACCATCTGTAGCAGGTACTGGCTGAATGGGCTGTTTCGGGTCGGCATGTACAATCAAACCATTTGCATCGTTACCTTGTTGTGCTGTAACAACAATAGGTGCTAATGAGTGAAGTGTTTTGGTATCAACATCATTTCTTTCTGAATCAGCAAAAACTAGACCCGAATGAGAGACAGCAAGCATCGCAACCCATAGAGGTTGTAATAAAAATTTAGAATGTGGCATTTTTATACGCTCTAAAACATAAATAAAGTGATATTGAAGTCAATGAAGACCCCAACAAAAAATTGCTTTTATTTATGCAAATAGAGGCGGTGCACGCCCTTGGGGGAGTAAGAAAAGTCGTTGTAGAGCAAAGTAAACATGTCGAAATGCTTGTTGATAGGCAACTAAACGGACTTGTATGCGGACTAAAACTTCTTTCACACCAAATTCAGGTGGTAAAACCAGATTGGCATAGACGGTACAATATTGACACTGGTGGTTTGCATCATGGTGGTCATGATGTTCAGGTAATTGTGCCTGCTCTATATGACGCTCATGATGCATATGCATGGTATGTGACATGGTTTCCATCTGTGCCTTGGGTTTAAGCAAAGCGCGGGTAATAGTTTCACAGACCGGAGCAATTTGATATTGCTTCGGTAATAGCGGCTGTAGAAATACCGCAATCTGTAAAAACACTGCTGCACATGCGAGCAACAGACCACTACGAAAAACCAAAAATCACATCCACACTATAATGTTTGAAAAAACTTTTAACGTTTTACCGCAACTTTTTCACGCTCGCGTTGACGAACAATCTTTTCGACTTTTTCACGTGCGCGCTGACGTTTAAGTGGCGACAAATAATCCACAAACAATTTGCCTTTTAAGTGATCCATTTCATGTTGGATACAAACAGCGAGAAGTCCGTCAGCTTCTATCTCAAATGCTTGACCTTCAAGGTTAATTGCCTCGATTTTCACACGTGACGGGCGATCAACTTTGTCGTATATTTGTGGCACTGATAGACAGCCTTCTTCGTACGGCTGCGTCTCTTCAGTCAGTGGAGTTATTTTGGGGTTAATGAAAACCAAAGGTTCATCTTTAGATTCAGACAAATCTATGACGATAAGCTGAATATGACGATCGACCTGAGAAGCTGCTAAACCAATACCTGGTGCCGCATACATGGTTTCAAGCATATCTGCTGCAAGTTGACGAATTTCATCAGTAACTTCTTCAACAGGCTTAGCAATGGTACGAAGACGGGGATCAGGAAAACTTAAAATAGGTAATAAGGCCATACTGACGTCCTCACTTATGCCATTGATTAAAAAACCAAATGAAGGAAATACTTCATCGAAAAATTGTGTGTTAGCCGCCTATTATAACGCATCTGCACGCATAATTTTTAGGAATTATCATAATGAAAAAGGTTTTTGACGGCATGGTTCAATTTCATGCTTTGGGGATAAAAAAGCATTTACTTGCTTTAGCACTCTGTACAGGAGTTGCATTTGGTACGGTAGCAGAGGTTCATGCTGCCAGTCCGAATCATAATCCGCCTTCTCTTAAAAGCAATGCACCCAATGTGTATGTTGTAAAACGTGGAGATACCTTATGGGATATTTCCGGTCATTTTCTAAATAAACCATGGCGTTGGCCTGAAATCTGGGCAAGCAATCAACATGTGAAAAATCCGCACTGGATTTATCCAGGTGACAGATTACTACTGTGTAGCTTAGATGGACGACCATTGGTAGGTAAAGATGAAGGAGATGGCTGTGTAGGTATTATTCGTCGTTACACAGGCCAAACCACAAACTTGCAACCACAAGTTCGTGTCGAAGCATTAAATAACAGTGTACCGGTTATTCCACTTGAACATATTAAACAGTGGTTAGAGCACAGTACTATTTTACCAGCCGATTCAATTGCCAACACACCTTACATTGTTGGGACAGCAGATCAACGTGTACTTGCAGGAAAAGGCCAAACTATTTATGCAAGAGGAAAAGGTCTAGTTGAAGGTCAGCGCTATGCTGTTTATCGCGAAGGCGAACCTTACTATTTCACAGACAGTAAAGGTAAAAAGCATAGCTTAGGCATAGAGCTGTCACAGGTTGCTTCTGGTGTTGCGATGTCTACTGAAAAAGACATTACCACATTGGAACTTACCGATAGCTATGATGGTGAAGTCCGTCGTGGCGATCGTGTTATGCCTGAAGAACAAGCTAATTTACCAACATTATTTTACCCCGTAGATGCTAAGCAAGTGACTGATGGCGGCAAAATTATTCGCGTCATGGGATCAATTGGTAGAGCTGCAAAAAATAGTGTCGTGACTTTAGACCGCGGTACAGCACAAGGTGTTCAGGTTGGTCAAGTTTTTGATATTGATCAACAAGGCGAGACCATTCGCGATCCAAAAACAAAAGAACCAATTCAGCTCCCTGGTCAACAAATTGGTAGTTTAATGGTCTTTAGAACTTTTGATCAGCTAAGCTATGCTTATGTTCTAGAAAGCAGCTTACCAATTAAAGTCGGTTCAAGCATTCAGCCACCTCGTTTTACTGATTAGTGCTGGATGTACCATTTACAATGCTTACCCAACTTTCTTCACACCATTACCACACACTTAAAGTGTGGTATTTGGTGCAACACTCGTTAGTTAGCTTTAAAAAAATTATTGATTATTTTGGAGACTGTGAAAAAGCCACTCAACCTGATGGTTTAGCAAAGTGGCAATCTCTTGGCTTACATGCTAATCACTTAAAGCGTCTAAATGAGTTTCAAACGGCGCAAGGTCAAACCGAGTTTGAACGACTCATACAACAAGTTCAGCAGCATACTGATTTTATTTTGACACCAGATGATGCTGGCTATCCAACTCAATTACTCCCTTATACAGATCATCCACCTGTTATTTTTGGAAAAGGTCAGGCACAAGCATTATTACAACCGCAAATTGCGATTGTCGGTAGCCGAAAACCTAGCCCACATGGTCGTCAGGTGGCTTATGATTTTGCCTATTATTTAAGTGAAAAGGGTTTTTATGTAAGTAGCGGCTTGGCATACGGCATTGATGAAGCAGCTCATCAAGGTGCATCTGTTCATCAACGTACGATAGCAGTGACAGGTACAGGTTTAGACAGTACCTATCCAGCTCAAAATAAAAAATTGGCAGAACATATTCTGGCTCAGAACGGCGCCATCATTAGTGAGTTTTTACCGGGAACACCACCACTACAGCAGCATTTTCCACGTAGAAACCGAATTGTTAGCGGTCTGAGTTTAGGCGTATTAGTTGTAGAAGCGACTTTAAAAAGTGGCTCCCTTATTACTGCCAATAAAGCAGCTGAGCAAGGCAAAATCGTATTTGCCATTCCCGGTCATATTTACAGTGAATTTCATCAAGGTTGCCATCAACTTATTCGTGAAGGTGCAATTTTAGTCGATCACCCTGAACAAATTATTGAAGACCTCGCCCTACCCACCCAATGGCAGAGCCAACAAAACTCAACAGAGGAGGCAATCGTTTCTTGCACCCCAGAAATTCCAGAACATTTGATTAATCTTTATCAGTCTTTAGACTGGGTAGGCCAAAATATTGACCAGCTTGTTTTGCACCATTCACAACCTGTTTCTGAACTCACCTCATCACTGATGGAACTAGAACTACTCGGTTTATGTATGCAACAATCAGGATTGTATTTACGTTGTCGTTCTTAATATTAGAGCGCACAATAACGACTCTGTTTGATTGAAAGGAAAGTATTACCATGATTACGACCTCAGTGACCGAAGCAGCCGAATGTTTACAACAAGGTCAAGTTTTGGCATATCCAACTGAGGCAGTCTGGGGACTAGGCTGTGACCCGTTTAATGAGCAAGCTTTTCAAAAAATTCTTGAATTGAAGCAGCGTCCTATCGAAAAAGGCGTCATTTTATTAGCTGGGCACATTAGTCAAGTCGAGCATTTGCTGACTTCTTTACCTCAAACGACTCAACAAGAGATCATTGACTGCTGGTCTAATCATCAACCATCAGAAAGAGCTACGACTTGGTTATTGCCAGCTGATCAACATATTCCTTCATGGATTAAGGGCGAACATCCCCTTGTTGCTGTACGAGTAACAACACATCCTTTATGTGTGGCATTGTGCAACGCTTTTCATGGTTTTATTGTGTCGACGAGTGCTAATCCTAGTGGACAAGAACCTGCTCATTCACTACAAGATGCCTGCCAATACTTTGGTTCACAATTAAACTATCTCAATGGCGACTTAGGGCAAAGTCAGCAACCAAGCCGAATCATTAATGCCTTAACTGGTGAAGTCATTCGTCCTTAATTGTAGACAAAAAAAAGCTCAGTTATATAGGGATAACTGAGCATAAAAAAGGATGGGTATATACCGCATCCAGAGGGTTTGGATATCTCTGGAACGAAAGAAAAATTGCTTAAAATAGCGTCTTTCGTAGTGGACGCTATTATGTGGTAAGAGATTATCGTAGAGAAATATATAATTTCTCTAAAAAAAGCATGAAAAGTGTAGAGAATTTAGATTTTTTCGCTTATAAGTTAAAATTATATTAATATTTTTACTCGTCTTTTTTAATATTTATATTTCAACTTGTTTTTATAATCTATTTATAAATCATATAGAAAAACTTTAACTAAGAAAAAAATGGCATATTTTCATCAGTTTTTTCAAAAATATGCCATAGTTTTTTTAATGACTTTAGTTTTGCTCTTGGATTAAGTCTGGTTTTTTAACACTGACCTTTTTTTGAGCCATAATGATACCAATTAAGATCACGATGCCACCTAAGGTATGATAAATGGTCCACTGTTCAGATAACCAAACGCTTGCAATGACTGCCGTAAAGACAGGAACCAAGTTCATGAAGATGCTGGTTCTATTTGGGCCAAGTTGTTGTACGGCCAGCATCCAAACTAACGGCGCAATTAAAGAGGCAAATACTCCAGCATAAATTGCACTTGGCGCATTTGCTGCATTCAAGCCATCAAGACCAAACCAGAAAATTAAAGGCAGATGAAATATCACAGAAAACCCAATCTGCACATATAAGCTTGTCATGATTGGCAGTGGCAGCTGCCATTTTTTAAGGAAGACTCCATAAAATGCGTAGAAGAACACGGCAATAATCATTAATGCATCACCAAGATGTCCACCACCACGTAACAGCTTATGAATATCTCCTTGGGACATGACATATAGCAAACCTGCGAAAGATAAAATACTGCCAAAAACTGCAAATCGATTAGGCACATCTTTTAAAATCGCAAGAGAAACAAAAATAGTAAAGATCGGAATGAATGCGTTCACAATCCCCATATTAGTTGCAGTGGTATAGTGAGCTGCTGTGTAAGCAAGACCTTGATAGAGCACCATTCCAAATGCACTTAGCACAGCAAGCTTAGGCAAATATGGTTTTACTAACTGTCTCTGTCTCCAAACTGACACAATCATAAATGGAGTCAAAATGATAAAAGCAATTAGCCATCGATAAAAACTAATGCTCACCGGAGAGATATAATCCGAGACGTATCGAGTGACTACAATATTTAAAGACCAAATCAATACTGCCAAAATAGGGAAAATAAATGCCCATTTGTGATATTTCATGACCTGACTCATAGTAATACACCCTCTACAAAAGAGATTTTATTTTGGAGAATGTCTTAATAAATTGAAATATCGCATTTTCGACATTGATATTGAACTTAGGACATCATTAATTTTTTAAAATAATGCCCAAGCTTTCATGGCATGTTCTACCACTTTGTGTAGTTGCTCGGTACTCGCGCCATCTCTGGCTTGAATCGTCAGCCCTTGAATAACTGTGGCATAGAAATCTGTCATTTCTTGAAGAGGTGCATCGGCAGCTAAGTCACCCTGCTCTACCCCCTGTTCTAGACGTTTTAATAACTTTTCTTTGGTCTTTATTCTCTTATCTAATAAATTTTGCTGTACGTCTTGCGTTGCATCAGAACAATTCATAGCTGCAACTACCAACATACAACCAGCTGGCTTATTAGGTTGAACCAATCTTTTTACATTATCATAAAGATATAATTCAAAAGCAATTTTTGCTGTTTTGGCTTCTAAAAAAATTGTTTCTATAGGACATGCTTCATGAGCTAAGTAGTAATCAATACTCTTATAAAACAAGCCTGCCTTATCACCAAAAGTACTGTATAAGCTTGGTGCTGTAATTTCTAAAGCCTGCGTTAAGTCACTAATCGACGTTGCTTCATAGCCATGTTCCCAAAAAAGTAACATTGACTTCTCTAACACTTGCTGCTCATCAAAGCATTTAGGGCGTCCACGCTTCTTTTTCAGCGTTTCTTCATTAACAACAAGATCTGTTTCGTGCCTATTTGTCATAAAGATCACATCTATTTTTATAACAATCGTTATTAAATTAATTGACGTTCGATTTTTTATCAACTATTTTATTTTCATAATGATCGTTAGTTAATTAAAAATTTGTCTTTCTTCACTTTGAATTTAGCCAAGTCAGGATTTCTTATGGAACAATCTACTACTTCTAAAGCGCGACCCACGACCTCCACTCAAGGGAGCTGGTTTGCCATTTTGGCCGTTGCCATTGCAGCATTTGCATTAGTAACAAGTGAATTTTTACCAGTCGGTGTTTTAAATAGCGTTGCGGCTGATTTACATATTTCTGTAGGTACAGCTGGTCTTATCATTACTGTGCCCGGCATTATGGCAGCGATTGCAGCTCCGCTATTACCTGTTTCAGTCAAACAACTTGACCGTCGTTATGTGCTTATTTTACTCACTGCAATTATGGTCATTGCCAATACCATTACCGCTTTTGCTGAAAACTTCCATGTTTTATTACTGAGCCGCTTAATTTTAGGTATCTCAATCGGTGGCTTTTGGGCCACAGCTATTGCATTAAGCGGCAAGCTCGCACCTGCACATTTGCCTATTGCTAAAGCCACTGCCGTAGTTATGGCTGGTGTAACCTTTGCGACTGTATTAGGGGTACCAATTGGAACTTGGCTAAGTGAGTTTTATGGGTGGCGTAGTGCATTTGGTATTACCGCTGCGATCGGTCTTGTTGTACTCGTACTTCAACTGATTTTCCTACCTAAACTTATACCAGACTCAGCAATTCATATTCGTGATTTACCTGCGCTACTGCGCACACCTAAAGCACGTAGTGGCATGTTGATTGTTTTATTAATTGGTCTTGCTCACTTCTGTGCTTATAGCTATTTAGCACCTTTCTTTAAGAATATTGCAGGATTCAACGGTACAACTATTAGTTCATTATTATTGCTTTACGGAATTGCTGGTATCTTTGGAAACGCGTTTGCAGGATATAGCGGCAACTTAAATGTCCGTTACACTCTAGCCTTCGTTGGAACATGTTTTGCAATCGTGTTTTTCGGCTTCCCTATCTTTGCTATTCATGAATTTGGTGCAATCGTCCTTACTGCATTATGGGGCTTCGCATTTGGTGCTTTCCCTACCTCTGCCAATATTTGGATGTTTGTACATGCACCTCATGCCGTAGAAAAAGGTATGCCGCTTTTTGTTGGCATGTTCCAAGTCATGATTGCTACAGGTTCATTATTAGGTGGTTATGTAGTTGATCATTTCAATGAAAATACTTTAATTTATGGTGTATTAAGCTTCGTTGCTTTAGCATTAATTAGTACATTTACCTTTGCCAAAGGCTTAAATAATCCTAAAGTAACTTGTGAAAATTAAATATTACTTAGAGTAAATAGATGAAAAATGAGGGCCAACAATTTTCCTTATTGAACCATATAGAAGTTCATGAGTTTCTATATGAAAAAGAAGATATTGTTCGTCCTCATGCTTCACTTTGGGGAGATTTCAATTTCAGTTTGAATGGTATTTTGGAAATACAGGTAGAAGAACAAATCTACTTATCTCCTCCAAGCTATGGACTTTGGATTCCACCTCAAACAGTTCATCAATCTACTCATATCGATCATGAAATTCACTATATCTGTATTCGACTACACCCTAGCCTCTGTTCTATTTTAAGTAATGTCTGTAAATGCTTTAGTATTCAGCCTTTCTTTAGAATCCTTGTTTTACAAATTGTGGAACAGCAAAAACAAAATGGAAAACCTGAATATTTAGAACATCTTTTGCAAGTTCTATTTGATCAGTTACAACAAGCCACAGCATATTCTCATTACTTACCCCAAACACGTCATCCAGTTTTACTACCAATTTTGGAAAAGCTTTCAGATCCACAGCTCTTTAACCACTCTCTACAACAATTACTTCAGAATTTTTCAGTCAGTGATCGTCATTTATTACGCTTAAGTCAGCAAGAGTTACAACTTTCTTTAT
The DNA here is from genome assembly GCF_001990725.1 of Acinetobacter genomosp. 33YU. Taxonomy (NCBI): domain Bacteria; kingdom Pseudomonadati; phylum Pseudomonadota; class Gammaproteobacteria; order Moraxellales; family Moraxellaceae; genus Acinetobacter; species Acinetobacter genomosp. 33YU. The sequence goes on from NZ_LFZQ01000017.1 coordinate 12,600, forward strand.
CCGAGTGGCGTAATCGAGCCAAAATTGTTTACGCCATTCATCAAATTCGACAAGGCATGCCGATTAAACGTTTAGCATATGACCTCGGTTATCAACACAGTTCCAGTTTTATTGAATTTTTTAAGAGATATACAGGCCAAACACCTGTTCAAATCAGAAACAATTAGATCGCAGACAGTTTTTTCTTCTCTTTTTATTTTTTGAACACGAATATTATTGCACTCCTCAAGAATAGCAGTTAAAACAAATGCGTTACTTGATATCAATTACAATCTTTAGGAAAGACTCATGACTCAATCTGTATATCACATTCCAGTAAAAGCCATTTCAGGCGAAGCGGTTGACCTTGACCAATATAAAGGTAAGGTTTTATTAATCGTAAACACAGCATCTAAATGTGGTTTAACTCCACAATACGAAGGCTTAGAGAAGCTTTATCAAGCAAAGAAAGATCAAGGTCTTGAAATCTTAGGTTTTCCTGCAAACAACTTTAAAGAACAAGAACCTGGTTCAGATGAAGAAATTCAACAATTCTGTTCATTAAACTACGATGTTCATTTCCCACTTTTTTCTAAAATTTCTGTAGCAGGTGAAGATAAACACCCGCTTTATCAAGCACTCACAACAGCTCAACCAGAACGCGTTGGTGAAGGTCCTTTCCGCGAGCGTTTAGAAGGCCTAGGTATTCCAACTAACCCAGCACCAGAAGTTTTATGGAACTTTGAAAAATTCTTAGTGAATAAAAATGGTGAAGTTGTTGCTCGTTTTGCACCAAACTTAACAGCAGACGACGAACAAATTGTAAAAGCAGTTGAAGCAGAACTCGCTAAATAATTTTTATAGTGCTTTAATAAAAAAAGAGTGCTACAGCACTCTTTTTTATTGTCTGGTCAAAATGTTGTTCATTTGCAACAATACCTTATTTCTACATATTTTATGCATATAGTACGCACTTGCTTTAGTTGGTATTGTTTGTAGTTATGAAAAAAGTTTTACAAGGTGCATTTCTTCCTTTTGTGATTTTTGCTTCAGGTATGCTATTACTTGGATGTGATCAGGCACAAGATCGTGCAAAAGATCAAGACTCTGCTCAAGCTACTGAACAAACACTAGATCAAACTGATAATTCTCAAGAAGAAACTCTGCCTAAAAATAATAAAAATGAATTAAAAAATGGGAATGTTTTTTATATTGTTCGAGATGCTGCGAACTTACAGCTCAAAGCCGGTGACTATATTGAAAAGCTTAAGGACACTCAACTTGATGTTGAGCAAGCGATTCAAGATAAAGATCAGCAAGAGCTAAAAACAACTGTAACGACACTAAAACAGCAGTTAAAAGGCTTAAATCAAGCACTACTTAGTTTAGATATTAAAAGTCAGGAAGTTGAAAATATTCGTCAAAACTTATTACAGGCAAATCAACAAGTTTTAAGCATGCCTTTATTAAATGGAAAATTAGAACAAATCGATTTCGATCAAATTGAGAAACAGCTCAATACAATCCAAATGGATATGGTCAAACTTGCTGCACTAATTGTGGCAGGAGATGACAAATCAGATTCAAAAACTGATTCTTAATTTTCTTTTTAGCAATAAAAAAAGCCACCGTAAGGTGGCTTTTTCAATCTCAAACCGCGTCTTATTGAGCGCGGTTTTTGATTTTACGGATTGTTTCAAGCTGACCTGCAATCTCTGAAAGAGATGCTAAAGCAGCAGCTGAGTCCAAATCACTCTTTTGGTTTGCAAGCAATTGTTCAGCATTTTTACGTGCTTCTAAAATTGCTGCTTCATCCAAATTGTCAGCACGGATAGCAGTATCTGCAAGAACCGTTACAACATGAGGTTGAACTTCTAAAACACCGCCAGATACATAGACGATTTCTTCTGTACCATTTTCCAACTGAACACGAATCGGGCCCGGTTGAAGCAAAGTAACAAGTGGAGCGTGTCCTGGCAAAATACCAAGCTCACCACCTGCACCTTTCGCGATTAACATCGATACTGCGCCAGAGTAAATAGACTCTTTAACACTTACGATATCACATTGCATAGTCGCCATGAGATGATCTCCTTAAATTAGAGTTTCTCAGCTTTAGCAATCACTTCGTCAATACCACCAACCATATAGAACGCTTGTTCTGGGATGTGATCGTATTCACCAGCTAATAGACCTTTAAAGCCACGAATCGTTTCTTTAAGTGGTACTAATTTACCAGGAGCACCAGTAAATACTTCAGCTACGTGGAATGGTTGAGAGAAGAAACGTTGGATTTTACGCGCACGGTAAACAACCAATTTATCTTCTTCTGCCAATTCATCCATACCCAAGATTGCGATGATGTCTTTAAGCTCTTTATAGCGTTGCAATACGTTTTGTACTGCGCGCGCAATTTCATAGTGCTCTTGACCAACAACTAATGGGTCTAACTGACGTGAAGTTGAGTCAAGTGGATCGATCGCTGGGTAAATACCAGAAGATGCGATGTCACGGCTCAATACTACTGTTGCATCTAAGTGAGCAAATGTAGTTGCAGGCGATGGGTCTGTTAAGTCATCGGCAGGTACATATACTGCTTGGATCGATGTGATCGAACCAGATTTAGTAGATGTAATACGCTCTTGAAGAACACCCATTTCTTCTGCAAGTGTAGGTTGGTAACCTACCGCAGATGGCATACGACCTAACAATGCTGATACTTCAGTACCCGCAAGTGTATAACGGTAGATGTTGTCGACGAATAATAATACGTCACGACCTTTACCATTTTCGTCTTTTTGATCACGGAAGTATTCAGCCATAGTCAAACCAGTTAACGCTACGCGTAAACGGTTACCTGGTGGCTCGTTCATCTGACCGTAGACCATTGCTACTTTGTCAAGAACGTTAGAATCTTTCATTTCGTGATAGAAGTCGTTACCTTCACGAGTACGCTCACCAACACCAGCAAACACAGATAAACCTGAGTGTGCTTTTGCGATGTTGTTGATCAATTCCATCATGTTAACGGTTTTACCAACACCCGCACCACCGAATAAACCAACTTTACCACCTTTTGCAAACGGGCAAAGTAAGTCAATTACTTTAATACCAGTTTCTAAAAGGTCAGTAGAAGCTGCTTGTTCAGCATAAGAAGGCGCTTGACGGTGAATCGGCAAACGTTCTTCAGTCGCAACAGGACCTGCTTCATCGATAGGACGACCCAAAACGTCCATGATACGGCCAAGCGTAGCTGGACCCACTGGAACAGAGATCGGTGCGTTTGTGCTAGTTACATTAAGGCCACGTTTAAGACCTTCTGTAGAACCCATTGCGATGGTACGAACAACACCATCACCAAGTTGTTGCTGAACTTCTAAAGTAGTTTCAGTACCGTCAACTTGGAGAGCGTCATAGATCTTAGGAACGCTTGTGCGCTCAAACTCGACGTCGATAACCGCGCCGATGATCTGAATGATACGACCGCTACTCATTGCTGTCTCCTCAATTCAAACTTAATAATGTTAAACGGCAGCGGCACCGCCAACGATCTCGGAAATTTCCTGAGTAATCGCGGCTTGACGCAGCTTGTTGTAAATGAGTTGTAGGTCTTTAATCAATTGTCCTGCGTTGTCTGTCGCTGCTTTCATCGCGACCATACGAGCTGACTGCTCACATGCAACGTTCTCAATCACACCTTGATAAACCATAGACTCGATATAGCGAACCAACAAACCATTTAACAATTCTTCTGCTTCTGGTTCGTAGATATAGTCCCAACCATAAGTACGGTTGAGATCATCGCCTTCTTCTGCTGGTGCTAAAGGAACAAGTTGTTCTACTTTAGGCTGCTGAGTCATTGCATTAACGAAGCCATTTGATACGAGGTAGATACGATCTAATTCGCCTTTATCAAATGCATCAAGCATAACTTGCACTGAGCCAGTTAACTGTTCCAAACTCGGCGCATCGCCAAGTTGGGTAGTTGCACCAAGCACTTTACCGCCGTAATTCTTAAAAAACGAAACCGCTTTTTGACCAATTAAAGCAAATTCAACTTCAATTGACTGCTGTTGTTGTGCTTTGACATGCTGCACAACTTTCTTGAACAAGTTAATGTTCAAGCCACCTGCCAAACCACGATCTGAAGACACTACGATATAGCCAACACGCTTAACTGGGCGGTCAACCATATAACGGTGTTTGTATTCAGGGTTTGCTTGTACCAAGTGAGCAATTACACGGCGCATATTATCGGCATACGGACGGCCCTGAGCCATGCGCTCTTGCGCACGACGCATTTTAGAAGCAGCTACCATTTGCATCGCGCGAGTAATCTTTTGCGTGCTCTTGATACTAGCTACTTTGGCGCGAATTTCTTTTAAATTTGCCATACGCTTAACCTAGTATTCGAAAGCCCTTTCGAGCTTCCGAAGGTTGATCCGTGAACCAAACTTAACTAAAACTGAACTTAGTAAGTTTGAGTCGCTTTAAAGCTTTCAATACCTGCTTTGATTGCTGCTTCGATGTCTTTGTTGTAATCACCAGTTTCATCGATTTGTTTCATCAACGGAGCATATTCAGAACGGAAGTAAGCAATTAACGCAGCATCAAAGTCTACGATTTTCTTAACTTCTACGTCAGCCATATAGCCTTCGTTAGATGCATAAACAGAAACAGCTTGGTCAGCAATTGAGTAAGGAGCATATTGTTTTTGCTTCATTAACTCAGTTACACGTTGACCATGTTCAAGTTGCTTACGAGTTGCTTCATCAAGGTCAGAAGCGAACTGAGCAAACGCAGCCAATTCACGGTATTGTGCTAAAGCGGTACGGATACCACCAGACAATTTTTTGATGATCTTAGTTTGAGCAGAACCACCAACACGAGATACAGAGATACCCGCGTTCACAGCAGGACGGATACCTGCGTTGAATAATGATGTTTCTAAGAAGATCTGACCGTCAGTAATCGAAATTACGTTCGTTGGTACGAATGCAGATACGTCACCCGCTTGAGTTTCAATAATTGGCAATGCAGTTAAAGAACCAGTTTGACCAGTTACTGCGCCATTAGTGAATTTCTCAACGTAGTCAGCAGATACACGTGAAGCACGTTCAAGAAGACGTGAGTGAAGATAGAATACGTCACCCGGATACGCTTCACGACCTGGTGGACGACGTAAAAGCAATGAAATTTGACGGTAAGCAACAGCTTGCTTAGACAAATCATCATAAATGATAAGAGCGTCTTCACCGCGGTCACGGAAGTATTCACCCATTGTACAGCCAGAGTACGGAGCTAAATACTGCATTGCAGCAGGATCAGCAGCCGCAGCAGCGACAACAGTTGTATACGCCATAGCGCCAGTTTCTTCTAGCTTACGTACAACGTTTGCAATTGTTGATTGTTTTTGACCAATCGCAACGTATACACATTTAATGCCAGAGTTTTTCTGAGCGATGATCGCATCGATCGCCATTGCTGTTTTACCAGTTTGACGGTCACCAATAATCAACTCACGCTGACCACGACCCACAGGAATCATGGTATCAACTGATTTATAACCAGTTTGAACAGGCTCGTCTACAGATTGACGCCAAATTACGCCTGGTGCTACTTTTTCAACAGCATCAGTTAATTTTGCATCAATTGGGCCTTTACCATCAATCGGGTTACCCAAAGCATCTACTACACGGCCAAGAAGTTCAGGACCAACTGGAACTTCTAAAACACGACCTGTACAACGAGCTTTTTGACCTTCTTGAAGGCTTAGGTAGTTACCTAAAACAACGGCACCCACTGAATCCTGTTCTAGGTTCAGTGCCATACCAAATAAGCCGCCGTCGAATTCGATCATTTCACCGTACATTGCATCAGCAAGACCGTGAATACGCACGATACCGTCGGATACCATAACAATGGTACCTTCGTTTTTAGCGGTCGCGCTGGTGTCCAGATCTCCGATACGCTGTTTAATGAGCGCACTGATCTCGGATGGATTCAGTTGTTGCATTGCGCTATTCCTCAATCTTTTATTAGTTCAGTCTTCATCATTTGCATTATGCAAGAAGACGAGTACGCATTTTTTCAAGCTTGTTAAGCGCAGAATCATCTATCACTTGATCGCCTGCACGAATAACCACACCTGCAATTAAAGCAGGATTAACTTCTACAGAAACATTAACTGCTGCCTTGAAGCGTTTTTCTAACGCGTGTGCAAGCAATTGTTCCTGAACAGAAGTTAACGGAAACGCCGATTCAATCACGACATCAACCGTATTGTTATTCTGTGATTTAAGCTGTTCATATTCTGCTGCAATTTCAGGTAACAACACTAATCGATCGTTATCTGCAAGAAGTGTCAAAAAGTTAGACACTGCTTGAGATTGATCTTCACCTAAAACTTTAGCAAAAAGCTTCACTTGCTCCGCAGGAGTAAGTTCAGGGCGATTTAAATAAGCGGAAAATGCTTCGTCTTGCACCGCAGCACTGAGCACTTGTAACGCATTCGACCAATTGTCTGTTGCACCTTGCTCAGAAGCATAAGCAAATGCTGCTTTGGCATACGGACGTGCCAACGTCAAGAGTTCAGCCATAATTCGCCTCGCTTAAAGTTTAGCAGCCAGCTGAGACAGCATGGCGTTATGAGCTTCTGCATCAACTTGTTGGTTCAGGATCTTTTCTGCACCAGTTACTGCCAAGGCAGCTACTTGTTGACGTAATTCTTCGCGAGCAGAATTGATCTCTTGATCAACAACTTCTTTAGCTTGTTGACGAATACGCTCACCTTCAGCCGCAGCTTGAGTACGAGCTTCTTCGATCAATTGCGCTGCACGACGGTTCGCTTGTTCGATCAATTGAGCCGCTTGTGCTTTAGCTGCATCAAGTTCTTGCTTCACTTGCGCTTGTGCATCGGCAAGGTCAGCTTTCGCTTTTTCTGCTGCATTTAAGCCATCAGCGATTTTACGCTGACGCTCACTAATCGCATTGATTAGTGGTGGCCAAACAAACTTCATGCAGAATGCGACAAAAAACGCAAACGCAATCGCTTGACCAATCAATGTGAGGTTGATATTCATTGCAATTCCTCAAATAGTGGATTTAGGAATTAAGCTGATTAACCTACAAATGGATTAGCGAAGATGAAGAACAAGCCAATACCAACACCGATCATAGGCACAGCATCAAGAAGACCCGCGATTAAGAACATACGAGTTTGAAGTTGTGGAGCTAATTCTGGTTGACGAGCTACAGCTTCTAAAAAGCGACCACCCAAAAGACCAAAACCAATCGCAGTACCCAAAGCACCGAAAGCGATCAAGATAGCAGATGCAATTGCAACTAGACCTAAAGTGAGTTCCATGAAAAATTCCTCAGAGGTTAGGTTATTACCAAATTAAATTAAAAAAATTCAGCCCAACCATCATTTGATAGTTAGGCAATACCATTAATGTTTTTCGCTTGCCATGCTCAAGTAAACGATGGTAAGCATCATAAAGATGAATGCCTGCAACGTGATTACAAGAATGTGGAAGATCGCCCAAGGCACAGATAACGCCCATTGAATCCAAAACGGCAATAATGCAATCAGGATAAAGATTAACTCACCGGCATACATGTTACCGAACAGTCGGAGAGCCAATGAAATAGGACGAGCAAGGAATGTTACCAATTCCAAAATCAAGTTCACTGGAATAAGCAACGCTTTTGCAACTGGATTACTTGGGTTAAATGGGTTAAGTGCCAACTCGCCTACGAAACCGCCAACACCCTTCTCGCGGATGCTGTAGAACAAGATAAGTACAAATACAGATAAAGACATACCAAGGGTAATGTTTGGATCTGTAGATGGAACGATCTTGAAGTAAACGTGGTGAGGGTTCATACCAAATACGTTAGCACCAATAAATGCAGCTACTTGAGGAATCCAGTCAACTGGGATCAAGTCCATTAAGTTCATGAGGAAAATCCACACGAAAATAGTGAGTGCAAGTGGAGCGATTAAACGTGATTTGCCATGAAAAGTATCACGGACACTTGAGTCAACAAACTCAATGATCATTTCAATTGCAGATTGGAATTTTGTTGGAACACCAGCTTTCGCAGTTTTCGCAACCATCCAAAATAACAAACAGAAAATCACACCAAGGCCAATTGACCAACCCATTGAATCCAAGTGAATTGCAGTGAACCCCATCGAATGAGCTTCTTCAGCAGTCTCAGCCAATTTCCATGTACCATCTGGCATTTTGCCATAGGTCATATTGGTCAAGTGATGCTTGATATACTCTGTCGAAGTGAGGGCATGTTCTTCAGCAGCCATAAATCACACCTGGTCAATGTCAATTACTAAAAAGAAGGGAAACGAACATCGGCGTACTGTCGATATCTCGCCACCCTCCAAAAAATCTTCAATTCTTCTTGTTTCTATACTCGTTTTTGTAGACGTGAAACCCAAAAAGGAGCAACCCACGACATCATTTGAACGAGGATAAAACCAAACAGCAATGCTAACGGTGATAAAGGTTTAACATTGCTCAAAATCAAAATAAATCCAACGATCATGATTGCAAATTTGCCTAACATGCCCCTATACATGTTAGACAGCACTTGTTTCGATGCTCTCGCACCTGCTGTTCTGAAGGATTGCCACGCAAAATAACTGGTAGCAAGCCAGCAGACCAATGCACCAAGTGCCGCACTTAATGCTGCTGTCATGTCTTTTATGCTCCACGCCACAAGTGCGGAAACAGGGATCATGCATGCTTGTAAGAAGACCAAAGCTTTTGCTAATCGTCGGTCAATCAAGCGACTAGTTTGGCTCATTATTTATCCACTCACAGCATAAATGCTTGACAAGTTTAGCTGATGATCGCTTTTAATCGCAGGCATTATAGAGTTACACCCCTGAACATGCAATCTTTTCCCGACTTTAGTCGGGGTTTTTCGTGACAGGTGGTGCTGACGCTACAGTCAGCCTTTGTTTACTTTTTATCTTACTTTTGCGTATTTAATACGCATTTATCGGTTTTTATAGCCAGTTTCTTCCATGCTGTTACAAAATCGTCCTCATTATTCATACTTTCATCAACGGGTTGGAAGGTAATACTGCCCAGTTTCTGATATTGACCTTTTGTTGTGAAACTTTCTGCAAGTAAACACATCTGAGGTCTTGGTCGATTATCATTAAGATACTTAATTTGAGCCGCTGTAGGCGCAACATGCGGGTCATCCGTTAAAGCACCTGCAAACTTTAAATTAAGCGAGCGTTCCAAATACTGATAAGCATCATGATAAGACCAGTAAGGTTTACCATTACTTGAGCTATCGTAAGCTTGAGCTGCCTGCAACATATTCCGAGCAAATGCATTAGCATTATTCCAATATTTCGCTTTACTTTCAGGATGCTGCTGCGAACGCAAAGCCGCAATAAAAAAGCCAATCCGCACTGCATTGTTTGGTTCTAACCAGACATGTGTATCTACAGTATTTGGTAAAGCAACGCCACGCGTATTACGCTGTGGCAAAACAGTAAGAATACCACTATCTAATAAAGAAATTGCTTTCTTATTGTTACTCAGCAATTTGTTTAAAGGAGCTTCATGGGCCTTTCCTAACCAAATTACCAAAGAAGCATCATTGATTGCTTTACGATGTGCTGGGGTCAATTGAACGTCATGCCCACTTTGCCCTTGCAGCAATAACTGAGGTTCTTCAACACCTTTAGTAATTTCTTTTGCAATCAAATAGATTGGGTGTGTAGAGACAACCAAACCCTGACTCCAACCTAGCGTACTCATTAGAGAGAACATACTGAAAACAAAAACGCGGAACATGACAGACCATCAATTAGTAATAGCTCGAAGCATGTTATAATATAACAAAGTTACAAAAATACCTAAGATTAATCGAATGAAGCATCGCTTCATGCTAATATTCCATTAAAAATTTGAGGTTATGTCTATGAGTTCTTGCACGCATGAACATCATGATTCTTTGCATGGTGTGCATGATCACCATAATGTCGCAAGTCGTTTAGCTGAAGCAGAAACTTTATGTTCTGCGGTTGGTGCACGTCTTACGCCTTTACGTAAAGAAGTTCTTGAACTCATTTTAAATGCTTCAGGTCCAATGGGTGCGTATGACTTATTAGCACGTATTAAAAGTCAAACAGATCGTCCTGCCGCTCCTCCTACTGTTTATAGAACTTTAGACTTCTTATTAGAAAAAGGTCTAATTCATCGCTTAACATCTATTAATGCTTATATTCCATGCTGTCATCCACGCGAAGGACATCAAGCTGCATTCTTAATTTGCACCGAATGTCACACTGTTAAAGAAGCATCTTCACAAGGTCTGACTCAACAACTCGACCAACTTGCAGCTTTAGATGATTTCACAGCACAACACAGCATTATTGAAATTTCGGGGAAATGCCAGCAGTGCCGCACAGCTCGCTAAATCCTGTATTGATTCAACTTGAACAGGTTTCTGTTCACCGTGATGATCGGGATATATTAAAAAAAGTCGATTTTGATCTGCATCAAAATGAAATTGTGACCTTAATTGGTCCAAATGGTGCGGGTAAGTCGACTTTAATTAAAGTTCTACTTGGAATTTTAAAACCAAGTAGCGGACGTGTCATAAGCGACAAAAAACTAAAAATGGCTTATGTTCCTCAAAAGTTTAACCCTTCTCATAGTCTTCCTTTACGTGTTCAAGATTTATTAGATCTTGAAAAATGTAGCCCTGCCCTTCGCCAAGAAATTATTCAAGATACTGGCATTGCAAAGCTACAACAATCAAAAGTACAGCAGCTTTCTGGTGGAGAGCGCCAACGTGTGCTGCTCGCACGTGCTTTACTTAGAAAGCCAGACATTCTCGTTCTTGATGAACCGATGCAAGGTCTAGATATTCAATCTGAAGCTGAGCTTTATGAGTATGTGCGTAGTCTGCCAGAGCGTTATGGATGTGCCATTTTAATTGTTTCCCACGATTTACAGTGGGTTATGCAAGGGACGCATAGAGTTGTTTGTCTAAATAAACATATATGTTGCAGCGGTTTACCTGAAAATATTCAACAGCATCCTGAGTATCAGGCAATATTTGGTACCCAGCGAGTTTTTTATCAACACCATCATGACCACTGTGCGCATGGTGATGCAGCACACCCCTGCCCTCACAATAGTCGACCACACATTCACCCAGAACCGGAAGCTTAAGCCATGATGGAATGGTTACAATTATTGTTGCCCGCATGGATTATGGGAACCTTATTGGTCTTTTTGACCGCACCACTTGGTTGTCTCATGTTATGGAGACGTATGTCTTTTTTTGCAGACACCATGGCACATGGAACCTTACTTGGGGTAGCAATTGCTGGTGCCTTAAGCCTCCCTCTCTGGCTTGGCGTGGCAGGTACGGCTATTTTATTAGTCGCTATTTTATGGGCATTGCATGACAATCGTTTGCCAAACGATGCCCTACTTGCCTTATGCTCAGCAACATTACTATGTAGTGGTCTTCTATTTATTCAACATGTTCCAAGTTTAAGACCAGAGCTTTTAAGTTATTTATTCGGTGACTTACTGAGTATCGACTGGCACGATTTACCTGTTTTCACATTAATTATTGCTGTATCACTGGCAATTCTTTATCGTTTTTGGCAATCTCAAGTCCAAATTGCCATTGATCCAGACATTGCAATTAGTGAAGGCGTAAATGCGAAATGGCAGCGTCTCATTTTTATGTTACTGCTAGCCTTATTTACAGTATTAGCTTTACGAGCAGTAGGTTCACTTTTAATGGGTGCTTTACTGGTTATTCCAGCTTTGAGCGCTCGACTACTCGCTCATTCACCAAAGCAAATGGTTGTTTGGGCTTTTGTTTTAGCTCAACTTGGTGTCAGTGTCGGCCTATGGTCAAGCGCAGCGCTAAATATCTCAACTGGCCTCAGTATTGTTTTATGTATGGCTTTGGGTTTTGCTCTTATTTTCATGGTTCAAAAAATCAAAAACCAAACTCAAGCGGCCTAAATCAGGCTGCTTGATGAACTGTACTGAGTAATAACGCCGCGCAACTAAACATGACAGCAAAACCACGATTTAAATATTTTTGTTGTTTAGGTGAGCGAAGTAATCTTAAAACCTTTGATGCCAGCCCTGTATATCCAGCCATTACAATTAAATCAATCGTAATCATAGTAGCTGCCATAATCAGATATTGTATCCATTGAGGTTTACTTAAATCTAAGAACTGAGGCAAAACCGCCAATAAAAATACAATCGCTTTTGGGTTACTGATATTGACCACAAAGCCATTCAATAGCAGCGCTGAAATAGACTTATTCTTTTTTTCATGCTGAATTTCAATATCTTTTATAGGCGCAGTCCACTGCAAATAGGCTAAATACAATAAATAAGCTACCCCAAACCATTTAACCATCTGAAAAGCCAACGGCGTCGTCGCGAATAAAACGCCTACGCCCGCCGCTACAATCATGATTTGAATTAACAAAGCAATTTGCAAACCAATCGCATTCCAGTAACCATGTCTAAAACCATAGTTTAGACCACTCGACATAGAAGCAATCGCGCCCGCTCCAGGAGAAATACTAATAACCCAACAGGCCAGCATATAAGCAAACCAAATTTGCAAAGACATAGCGAAATAAACAATAAAAGTGGAATTATACCGTTTTATAAAACTATCGCGGCGATAATTCAAACAATAAAATCAATAAATAGACTACTAACAGCTCTTCGCATCAGGCACAATAATTGAAGCTCATACTAAATTATAATTGAGGAGATACCTTCCAATGACTGCTCAATCTGTCATTTTGCCATTACCATCTGATCATGCCCGTTTTATTGTTCTTCGCTTAAAAGATCTAACAATTGCTGAATTAAAAGAACAACTCGAAGCTTTATTCGAAACACGTGACCGTCTCATTACTCAGCATTCAGACGCGCAAATCAAAACAGCAGTCGCTTTTGGTCCAGAACTCTGGAAACAGCTTTACAGTCAATCTCCTGCTGGCTTTAAACAACTTGAACCAGAAAATGGTGCATTCAATATGCCTGTCGTACCAGCTGATGTGCTTATTCACATTGCCAGTATGCGTTCAGATATTTGTTTTGCATTAAGCCAAGCATTTTTTGAAGGTATTAAAGATAAAGTTGAAGTTCTGGATGAACGTGTTTGCTTCCGTTATTTCGATGGTCGCGATATTACTGGCTTTATAGATGGTACCGAAAACCCTCAATTTCCAGACGACCGCGCAGAAACCGCCCTGCTTCCAGAAAGTGCTGGAGTATTTGCAGATGGTAGTTTCATATTTGCACAGCGCTATGCACATGACTTGGAAAAATGGAAAAAACTTAAAGTCGATGCGCAAGAAAATGTCATGGGACGTACTAAACTTGAATCTATTGAATTAGATGATGACGTTAAGCCAGACAATGCTCACGTTGCTCGTACTGTCGTTGAAGATGATGAAGGCGAAGAAATGGAAATCCTACGCCATAGCTTACCTTATGGCGATGGTAAAGGTGATCAAGGCTTATTCTTCATTGCTTATACTAAAGACCTGAACATTATTGATGCCATGTTAAAGCGTATGTTTGGCACAAGTGGCGATGGCATTCATGACCGCCTATTGCATTTTGTAACGCCACTAGACGGCGCATACTACTTTGCACCAAGTGAAGAGTTACTAGAAGAAGTTTTAGAAGATTAATTTTTTAAAAAGTAGCTATCACGGTAGCTACTTTTTTTATTTAAAACCAAAGAACAAAAACAAGTACTTTGACATTTTAAAAAGATATTATCTGTACCTTTATAAATTAATAAAAATCACTCTTAAATATAAACTTAAGGCCCATTCGCATTTCTTATTTCAAGCATTTCATTACAGTCTTTAGAAGTTGAATAAACAAAAATTCGTTTATCTTGATTTTCTAGTAAAATGGCATCTTTATTTTCGCCAAAGGCATTTTTAGAAATATCACATTTATAAGCTGACAGTTGAAAGTTTTTTACCACTTCACATTTAGGCTCAGCAACACTCTCATTAAAACCATACCATTGCGTAATATTTGGATTTGAACAAGAGATTTCCCCTACTTGATCAGCGGCTTTAACTGCTTTATCCGCACTCTCTTTCTTTTCGCTTACAGCAGAGCCTGATTGATTTTTATCCACCTGCACCACATCTGTCTTATGACTAGCATCATGTTGGGTTTTATCTGGACTTTTATCGCCACACGCCATTAAAGCGCCTATAAAAATTAAAATATAAATATTTTTCATGAAAAAGTACTCATAATTATGTGTTATTTAAAAACTGATCTTAATTAAATCCATTACCTAGCAAGTATATCTAATATTAACTGAAGCAAAAATTACAAATAACTTATGATTTTAGATTAGTAATATTTTCTAAAAGTGAATCATCTATTTTATTTTTAGAAGATTTAAAAAACTTCTGTAGCCAAATTAAGTTAATAAAAAAGGGAGTACTTTACTCCCTTTTTTACACGTCTAATATTTTAGAAAGGAATACGCTTATATTTACGGTATTCTGGTTTCCAGAATGATTGTTCAATCTTCTGTTTAAGTAAATCATCGCTAATGGTTACAGCCACACCATCTGCCATTGCAGCTTTTGCTACTTCAAATGCAATCACTTTAGACACTTGTTGAATTTCGCCCAAAGGTGGCAACAAGTCAGCTTGTGGATCTTTCAACAATGGTGAACAGTCTGCTAATGCACTACTTGATGCCATAAGCATGTTTTCTGTAACACGTTTAGCACCTGATGCAACTACACCCAAACCAATACCTGGGAAGATGTATGAGTTGTTACACTGCGAAATATTGTAAAGTTTGCCATGATGATTTACAGGTGCAAACGGACTACCCGTTGCAATTAATGCTTTACCTTCAGTCCATTCCACAATATCAGCCGGTACAGCTTCAACACGTGAAGTGGGGTTAGACAACGGCATCACAATTGGTCGCTCACAATTAGCAGCCATAGTCTTAATAATTTCTTCGGTGAATAGCCCCGGTTGACCAGAAACACCGATTAACACTGTAGGCTTGGCATTCTTAACAACATCAAGTAGTGAAATCACTTCTTCAATGTTACCCCATTGGTCTACCACTTCAGCTTTTTGAGCTAACTTACGTTGGAAGTCTAATAGGTTTGGCTGATTTTCAGTGATCAAACCAAAGCGGTCTACCATGTACACGCGAGCACGCGCTTCAGCATCGGTTAGACCTTCTGAAATCATTTGTGCAACGATTTGCTCTGCAATACCACAGCCAGCGGAACCTGCACCTAAGAAAGCAATTGTTTGGTCTTTTAACTGTTTACCTGCTGCACGGCTTGCAGCAATCAAACTACCGACAGATACCGCCGCTGTTCCTTGAATATCATCGTTAAAACAACAAATCTTGTCGCGATATTTTTCTAATAATGGCATCGCATTTTTTTGTGCGAAATCTTCAAATTGAATGAGTGCTTTTGGCCAACGACGTTTTACGGCCTCAATCACCATATCTACAAAGTCATAGTACTCGTCACCACTAATACGTGGTTGACGCCACCCCATGTAGATCGGGTCATTTAATAATTGAGGGTTATTCGTCCCTACGTCAATTGTGATTGGCAATGTGTAAGCAGGACTAATACCACCACATGCGGTATAAAGTGAGAGTTTTCCAATTGGAATACCCATACCACCAATACCTTGGTCACCAAGACCCAAGATACGCTCACCATCAGTAATCACGATGACTTTAACATTGTTTTTATTAACGTTTTGCAAAATATCATCAATCACATCACGATCTGGATATGAAATAAAAATACCACGATGACGGCGATAGATATCAGAAAAACGTTGGCACGCCTCACCCACAGTTGGGGTGTAAATAATCGGCATCATTTCTTCAAGATGATTTTCGATTAAGTGATAAAAAAGAGTTTCGTTGGTATCTTGGATATTACGTAAATAGATGTGCTTATTTATATCATCATTAAAAGCACAATATTGCTGATAAGAGCGTTGGCTTTGCTCTTCAATAGTTTCAATAATATGTGGAAGTAACCCGTGTAAGTTAAAGTTACTTCTTTCTTCTTGAGTGAAAGCAGATCCTTTATTTAAAAGGGGTAACTCTAAAAGTGTATAGCCTGCATAAGGGATATAAAGTGGGTGTTTACTTGGGTGTCCTGATATCATTGCCTATCTCATTTTCCAGCTTAGAACTCCGAAAAGTACAGTTTCAGCACTCTCTAAAGCTCGTTGTATGCGTAAGCTTAAGACTATTTGAGACGAAATAGGTATTTTAAACTGTGATATTAAAATTAAAGACTATTTAGTAAATATATAATATAAAATAAATATTAAAAATTAATTACTTATTATTTACAAGTTTTTTAAAATCATTCTTTATTAACACTATACTTGGCTTACAATCCTATAATTTTTCAGCCTCTTACATTTTTACAAGAAATACCAAGTGTTTTACTAGCTTATAATTTAGAAAATATTGTCTAAAAAGCCTATATTTACGTGCTTTGAGAGTTTTCTTAGGCTTATTTTCCAATATTTACAAAAAAAATAGTTGTAGGGAACGAAAAGAAAGAAATTCAGTGAAAGCGTTAAATGCACTCCCCCAACTCATAGGAAATTTGCTATATTTGACGTTTTTCTGCGACATCTATTTTCGATTGATATGAATACGGCAATACAAGCAGCTCTCGACCATGCAGTGCAAACCCTTCAGCAAGAAGGCGTGCTTCCTTCGGATTGGAATAATTCAAGCAATTTAACGCGCACCAAAGACCGAAGCCATGGCGACTTTGCTTCTAATATTGCCATGATCGGCTCTAAAGCTGCTGGTATGAAACCACGTGATTTAGCTGAAAAAATTCTTGCGGCTCTACCAGAAGTTGCAGATATCAGTAAAGCGGAAATCGCAGGTCCTGGTTTTATCAATTTCTTCTTAAATGCAGACCAACGTTTTGCGATTCTTGATCAAATTCAAGCTCAAAAAGAAATCTTTGGCCGTAGCCAATCAAATGCAGCGAAAAAGATTCAAGTTGAATTCGTTTCTGCAAACCCGACATCTAGCCTACACGTAGGTCATGGCCGTGGTGCTGCTTATGGTATGACTGTTGCAAACTTGCTTGAAGCAACAGGTGCTAAAGTTGATCGCGAATACTATGTAAATGATGCTGGCCGTCAAATGGATATTTTGGCGACTTCTACCTATTTACGTTATTTAGAATTATTGGGCCAAGACCTTGTATTTCCAAAAAATGCTTATCAAGGCGACTACGTTAAAGAGATTGCCCAAAGTATTATCGACAAAGATAACAATGCATATGTTCATGATGTAGCAGACGTCTATAAAGATGTGCCAGAAGACGTGCAATATGCAGATGAACTCGATAGCGAAGGCAATAAAGTTGTATTGTCTGGTGACAAAGAAAAACACATTGATGGTCTTATTGCCAATTCACAACAATTATTAGGTGAAGGCTACCGTGTTTTCCATCAAGCCGCTCTTCATGCGATTTTAGATGACATTAAAGATGACCTTGCTGACTTTGGCGTAACTTTCAATCAATGGTTCAGTGAAGCATCTCTTAGCGCAAAAATTGATGAAGCTTTAGAAACACTTGATCAACGTGGCTTCCTTTATGAAAAAGATGGCAATATCTGGTTTAAATCGACTGAATTTGGCGATGAAAAAGACCGTGTTGTTAAGCGCCGTAATGGTCAAACGACTTACTTTGCCTCTGACATTGCTTACCACTTAAATAAATTACAACGTGGTTATACTGACCTTGTTGATATTTGGGGTTCTGACCACCACGGCTATATCTCTCGCGTAAAAGCTGCGATTGATGCGATGGGTTATGACTCGAAAAAATTGACTGTTCTTTTAGTTCAGTTCGTAAGTTTGTGGCGCGGTGGCGAGATGGTTCAAATGTCATCTCGTTCAGGTCAATTCGTGACTTTACGCGACTTACGTAAAGAAGTTGGGAACGATGCTGCTCGTTTTTACTATGTAATGCGTAAGAGCGAACAACACATTGACTTTGACTTAGATCTTGCTGTATCACAAAGCAAAGACAATGCTGTTTATTATATTCAATACGCTCATGCACGTATCTGCCGTATGTTAGAAAAAGCAGCAAGCACTGGCTTACAGTTTGAAGTGGATGCTGCTCGTTCGCATGCTGCACGTTTATCACTTGATGCAGAAACTGAAATTCTTGCTAAACTTGCTGCATATCCAGACGTTGTATTACGTGCTGCTAATGCGTATGAACCACACCAAGTAGGTAACTACTTAAAGGAATTAGCTGCGCTATTCCACGGTTGGTACAATGAACACAAAGTTTTAAGTGATGATGCTGAACTTACACAAGCACGCTTATTACTTTCAATCAATGTACAACAAGTATTGCGTAATGGCTTAGAATTACTTGGTGTTTCTGCACCTGAAGCCATGTAAATAAATGCTGGATATTTGGTAGAACTACATATTCAGCCATGCTGTAAAAGACATCGCTTTGTGATGATATAAACCTTACAGAGCGATGTTTTAAAGTAAACTCGAAAGAAAACAATCAAAAGACAGAGGAATAATCCACGTGTTTGGCAAAACGCAACGCGGTGTATCTGAAAGACCTAATAAGCCTAAAAAGCCTTTAATCCCTAAATGGCTAGGGACACTTGTCGCTATTTTAGTCGTCTTATGCATTGCGGTAATGCTCATGCTGTGGAAACCGTGGCAACCTGTTTCTTCAAAAAATCAGATTACGTCTGATCACTATAAAGAAGAAGAGACCAATAAAGACTATCGCTTTTATGATCTATTGCCTCAGCAACAAGTAACCCCTATTCCGGAACAAGCAATCCCTGAAAGTAAAAATCAGGGTACAGCAATGATTGTAGAGGCGCCTAGTACAGCACAACCTGCTGCATCAGAGTCTGTTGCTACTACTGATAGC
The DNA here is from genome assembly GCF_001990725.1 of Acinetobacter genomosp. 33YU. Lineage (NCBI taxonomy): Bacteria > Pseudomonadati > Pseudomonadota > Gammaproteobacteria > Moraxellales > Moraxellaceae > Acinetobacter > Acinetobacter genomosp. 33YU. Next base: position 31,618 of record NZ_LFZQ01000017.1, read on the forward strand.
GATGACTCTACAGCTGCTGCACCTCAACAACCAAATTACATTTTACAAGTCCGTAGCTATACAGACCCCGATCAAGCAGATGCTCGTCGTGCAGAAATTATTTTAAATGGCTTATCTGCCGATGTAGTCAAAAGTTCTGAAAATGGTAAGACTTGGTATCGAGTTATTTCTGGTCCATATGATACTCAAGATGCTGCGCTTGCAGCCCAGCAAACATTACAACATAGTGGTATTGACTCTATCGTAATTAAACGCAAATAAAGCAAGAGTGATAAAAAAGGAACAAATATTTGTTCCTTTTCTTTTATATGTCAGCACAATTTCTTTCGTTTGAACCCAAACTCTTTTGTTTTGCCTTTTGAAAAGCTGGCCGCTGCTGAATACGATGTAAAAAGGCTTGAATATGCGGATATTTACCTTGTAAACGCGACTGAAGAGCTTCTAGTGGAAAGCTCATTTGAATATCAGCAAATGAAAAATCCCCTGCAAAATATTCATGTTCGGACAAGTAGTTTTCTAAAAAACTAATATGATCTTTCATACGTGGACGAACAAAACTTGCTTTAACCCCTTCTGTGATTTTTTTTGCTACAGGTTGGATTAACCATGGCACGTGTTTGTTTACACTATTCATAACTAAAGTCATGACCAATAAAGGCATAAGTGAACCTTCAGCATAGTGCATCCAGTAAATATATTGCTGTAAATCCTGAGATTGCTTAGGTTTAAATTGCTGATTTTGATCGTAACGCTGCTGTAAATACTCCAAAATGACCGCTGACTCTGCAATGACTTGTTCATCGTCTGTCAAAATTGGGGCTTTGCCGAGGGGATGAATACATTTCAGTGTTTCTGGCGCAGAATAGTTGGGAAGACGTTGATAATAATGAATATCATAATCCAAACCTAACTCTTCTAAAGCCCATAAAATCCGAAACGATCGCGAACATTCCAGGTGGTGTACACTAATCATGCTATTGCCTACTTTTATTTTTCTTTTTTACATAAAAAACAGCATGTGAACATGCTGTTTTATTCCATTTGTGGGATGGATATAAAATCATCCACCTCAACAAAATAGCATTTTTACACTGTAACAAGCACAGTATGAATGTCTAAACTACGTAACAAAGTTTTAGTAACAGGCGTTTTACTACACACTGTTAATATTTTTTGCTGTAGTTCTTCGCTTGGTAACTCTTTAAAAACAATACGACGTTCAATATGTTCTTCATGCTCACGATTGGTATGAAAATCAATTTCAACTGAAAACTCACCAAAGTCATAATCTTTATGCTTTGCATACATTCTTAAAGTAATAAGTGTACAAGCTGCCAGACTCCCGGTAAGTAAATCATAAGGGGCTGGACCTTGGTCATGCCCTTCTAACTTCTCTGGTTCGTCACAAAAATATTGATGACGACCACTGGTGATTTCGCCCTTCCACTGCTCAGGAAGAGGCTTTGCTTTACTGCTTGCGATTACTGCTGTCATTTTGATGCTCTCATTTGATCTGGAAGAACTGGCGCTTCTAAACGCGCACCCACGTAGTCTGGAATTTCACCAAAACGCACATCATGATTAATCCACTGCTCCCGCGCTTCTTTTAAATCATCCATTGTACGTGCAACAAAGTTCCACCATAGTAAAATTGGAGTTTCAAACGGTTCACCACCTACTAACAGCACACGGTTCCCTTTCTTTACTTCAATTTCAATTTCACTTAAACCCATATCTAATACAACCATGTTGTCGGCAGTGAGTTCATTGCCATTCACATGGGCAACCCCATCTAATGCCATAAAACCATATTCAAACTCAGGATTCAGTGGAATACGTGTTTTAGTATCTTCGGTAGCAATTAAATCAACACCTACTAACGGCGTATGCACTGCAACTGGGGAAGTAGTTGCCAAGTATTCACCCACAAGGACGGTAAACTCTAAACCATCCTTTTCAACAACGGGTAGTTCTGGGTAGTGTTCAAATTTAGGATCCATATTGCGCTTATGGTCAGGCAATGCGATCCAAAGCTGGGCAGCATGCATTTGAGTTTCTGTATCAGGGGCAACTTCTGTATGAGAGATACCATGACCTGCTGTCATCAGGTTTACTTGTTTAGGACGGATCAATTGCTTTGAACCTAAACTATCAGTATGCATCATGGTGCCTTCAATCATCCACGTGAAGGTTTGCAAACCAATGTGAGGATGAGGACCAACATCTAGACCATCACCAGCTGGAAAAGTTACTGGGCCTGCATGATCTAGGAAGCACCACGCACCAATCATTCGCTTTTGACGGCTAGGTAAAGCCCGCTTAATGACTGTCCCCTGTCCAATTTCAGCAGAGCGAATTGGAAATTCCTGAATAAATTGATTGGCAAATTTCTCACAATCTTTTGAATCAGAAATATCGTAATCATTATTATTGCTCATGATATTACTCTCTTTTACCTATGCTTTTGCAATGAGTTGTTATACTGATCTTAACAATACACTCATTATTCAATATAGTCTTTTAGTAATACACAGGGTGTTATGAATGAGACAATCCTTTTTTTAGTTATAAAAATAAATAAAGCTGCATTCAGCAGCTTAAGATGACTGAGTCTTAACGAGCTGTTTTAGATTTTTCATAAATTGTCCGAACTGCGGAAAGAACTCTTGAAACAATGCATGATCTCGATTTTCCAGCATGACTTCACTAAATAACTTTAGACCAACAGCAAAAGACTTTGTAGTTTGATCATCGAAAAATTCTGCATTCTTTAGCTTTTCAACAATCTCAAAAATATCGTCATGATTACCAGTATAGAACTCAAGTCTTTCCGTATAGGTAGAAACTTCGCCTTTGGCATCTTTTAAATGTTGTACAGTAACGTGATATTGATGCTGTTTCATATATAAATTCTCTATCAAAAATTAATGGTTTTGGATAATTTCAATCTGCTTCAAATCAACTTGAAATTGATTAAATACCGATTGCAAACTCGCTAGAAATTGTTCTTGTTTGGCTTCTGTCAGTTCTGCACATTGAATCTGTAGCAGTTGATTATTGGCTAAGTCTGATAAGTTAAATTTGGCTTCACCTCGTTGAAATTGAGTATTTGAAATTAGGCCTGCTCCTACCAAATCACTGACCACCCGATAAACTGTTGCCAAACTCAACTTCTGTTTTTGGGTATATAGCTTTTGATAAATCTGTTTAACCGTTAAATCTTCTGCTTGCTGTTGAATTAAAGACAAAACAGCAAGTCTTGGATGAGTGACTTTTAGGCCCGCTTCTTTGATTTTTTGCTGTAGCTCTAACATGTTGTATCTCAACTTATAGACGCCCGATTGCAACCGCAGCCTGATCAATTTTTTCGGCAATTTGATAGATCTGCTCTTGCTGCAAATCAGTTGTATTAAGTTTCAAGCGTAAGGCAGTTTTTAAATTTTCCATGGCGCGGTGAATTTCAATTAATTGATCATTACTGTGAATTTCACGTCTCAAACGTAATTTCTCTAAAAGTCCACTTAGTTTGTCTTGCTGTTCAGCTAAATAAGCTTCCCCAAACTCCGTAATTTGATATTGCTTGCGCTCTACATCTAGCAAACTAATCAAATTCATTTCTTCAAGACTGGTCAAAGTCGGATAGATTGTTCCCGCACTAGGCGTATAGCCATCACCGACCAAATCACTTATTTCTTTAATAATTTCATAACCATGCTTAGGACTTTGCTGAATAAGGTGAAGGACTAAAAGTTTCATTCGTCCAGCTTCAAAAAGTCTTCCACGACGCCCCGAACGGTGATGGCCGTGGTGATGTTCATTGTGCTCAGTATGATGATGTTCTGATTGTTGTTTCATCTTTGAAGATTCTCTAATATGTTTAATTTATGCATATTAAGATATATCTTAATACATCTTTTATCAAGTATAAGTAATAATATATGATCTATTGTATTGATAGTTATCAAGATTAATTTTTAGCTTTAAAAGTTAAGCAATAAAAAAAGAGTGCTTAAGCACTCTTATATAGCCACATGTTTAGCAAAGTCGGTAAATAAAGTCAGAATCAAAAAATTATTATGTGGTCAAATTTCTTTTCTGCTTAAACTGCTCTTCAATTTTTGAACTCAAAAAATTGACAATAGGCTGCAAAGCATAATGCTCCTCTTGCCAATTTTGTTTGCCGATTTCCCCTCTATATTCTTGTATAAGTCGCTGCAATACGAATTTCATCTCATCAGGAAGCTGAGACATAACCCATCGTGCTGCATTGTCTTTTGAAGCAATATTCTTCATCACTAAACTAAAATAGATCCGGCATAAAGCTAAAATCTGGTTTCTTTCATCGGCATCCTCATCCCAATGCGCTACGATTTCGGGATATGTGTCAGACATTGCTTGCCATAATTCTTGATCAGAAATTTCAGGTGCCCATTGGTTTAAAGCTGGCCCAAATAAAACTGTATGATGAGATCTCGCTTTCCTAAGTAATATACTAATATCTGGGTCTTTCTGTGAGCTCAATGTTCCACCTTCTTTAAGCTCTTCACGCAGCCATTCACCAAACTGCATTTCATAACTTAAAGGATAAATTCCAGACTGAATCTCATCTTTTAATAAAATAGTAACTTCTAATGGCCTTTGTAATTCCCCAACAGGCTGTGAAATTTTTAGTAATTCTTGTGCAAGCTGCTCACGTAAAGCAGATGTTAATGGTTGAGTGACCACGACCAGTACATCAAGATCACTTTCTGGCCCTAAACCACCGTCAACAGCTGAACCATAAAGATAAATTGCAAATAATGATTCCGCTAAAAGTTGCTGTAATTTTTCTTGAAGATATTCTAACTGAATTAAATCAGGCATCTCTCACCTCCTTCGGAAGAAACAGACATAAAAAAGGCAGGATTAAATCCTGCCTTTTCATTTGATTATTCCCACTCAATCGTTGCTGGTGGTTTAGATGACACATCGTATACAACACGTGATACATCTTTAATTTCATTCATAATACGCGTTGAGATTTTATCAACTAGTTCATATGGTAAATGTGCAAAACGAGCTGTCATAAAGTCAACCGTTTCAACTGCACGAAGTGCGATTACCCATGCATAACGACGACCATCACCTACTACACCAACTGACTTAACTGGTTGGAATACAGCAAATGCTTGAGCAGTTTTGTCGTACCAGCCGCTGTCGCGAAGCTCTTGCATAAAGATGTCATCAGCAAGACGAAGAATATCTGCATATTCTTTTTTAACTTCACCCAAAATACGAACACCTAAACCAGGGCCCGGGAATGGATGACGGTAAATCATGCTGTGTGGCAAGCCAAGTGTAGTACCTAACTTACGTACTTCGTCTTTAAACAAGTCACGTAAAGGTTCAACCAATTCAAACTCTAAATCGTCAGGTAAACCACCCACGTTGTGGTGAGATTTAATAACGTGTGCTTTACCTTGTTTGCTTGCAGCAGATTCGATTACGTCTGGGTAAATCGTGCCTTGTGCCAAGAATTTCACGCCATCAAGTTTACGTGCTTCTTCAGCAAATACTTCGATGAATTCACGGCCAATGATCTTACGCTTTTTCTCTGGATCAACTTCACCAGCCAATGCAGTTAAGAAACGTTGTTCAGCATCTGCACGAATCACACGTATACCCATGTTTTCAGCAAACATTTGCATTACTTGGTCACCTTCGTTTAAACGAAGTAAGCCATTATCAACAAATACACATGTTAACTGGTCGCCAATTGCTTTGTGTAAAAGCGCAGCAACAACAGATGAGTCAACACCACCAGAAAGACCTAAAAGAACTTTTTCATCACCGATTTGCTGACGTAATTGTTCTACACGTAAATCGATAATGTGTTCAGGTGTCCAAAGGCCACCACATCCACAAATTTTATGAACGAAGTTTGCAAGTAACTCTTCACCTTTTGCCGTGTGCGTTACTTCTGGGTGGAACTGCACGCCATAGAAACGACGCGCTTCATCACTTACAGCAGCAACTGGACAGCTTGGTGTGCTTGCAGTAATCGTAAAACCTTCTGGAATCTGGCTCACTTTATCGCCGTGGCTCATCCAAACATGAAGTTGGTTTTCACGGTCTTGTAAGTTACCAATAAGTTGGTCACGTTTAACGATATCAACTTCGGCATAACCAAACTCATGTACAGTACCCGGCTCAACTTTACCGCCTAACTGTTCAGACATGGTTTGTAAACCATAGCAAATACCCAATACTGGAACGCCTAACTCAAACACCACCTGTGGTGCTCGTGGGCTGCCCTCTTCATGCACACTCTCAGGTCCACCTGACAAAATAATACCGTTTGGATTAAAAGCACGAATGTCTTCTTCAGACATATCAAAGGCATACATTTCAGAGTAAACACCAGCTTCACGTACACGACGTGCAATGAGCTGACTATATTGAGAGCCGAAATCCAGAATCAGGATACGATCTTCAGTAATTTGAGTATTGGTAGTCATGACAAACCACTAAATGGCAAAAGAATTAAGCGCGCCATTTTAACATTTTTCACGCTTCGGCGCACCGCAAATCATCATATATCTTGTTTTTTTCATATCATAATCATTTTGATATTTAGATTGATTGATATAAATACAAATTTATTGATATTTATCAATGTACTGTATACCGCTTAAAATCTTCATACACATTGATAAATTCATCACATTCTATGCAACATCCTCATGAATTTGATGTTAAGATGACCCGATAAAACAGGCATTACCATGGAAAGGTAAATACCATTAAGCGATATTTGTCTGTCCTTAAACAGTGATCCGTTTTTTATGGCTTGTTGCCCCATATCAAAATCAATAGAAATCTAAGGAACAACAATGCTTCAAACTATGATTGCAGATTTCCAGCAACATTTTTGGTTGTATGTCTCTATTCCTTTCATGAGTGGTTTAATTGGCTATGTCACTAAAGTGATTGCCATTCAAATGATGTTCTCACCACTTGAATTTAAAGGTATTAAACCATTTTTTGGCTGGCAAGGTATTGTGCCTCGTAAAGCTGAAAAAATGGCAACCATTGCTGTTGAACTCATGACAGCCAAGCTGATTAAGCCCGAAGAAATTTTTGCTCGTCTTGACCCAAAGCGTATTGCCAAAGAAATTGAAAAACCATTAATGGCAGCAGCAGAAGATATTACGCGTGAAGTTGCGCAAGAGTATCAACCCGGTTTATGGGAAGGCATGCCTGAGTTTGCCCGTCAAAGACTGATCCGCAGAGTTCAATCCAAAGCGCCTGAAATTGTCGAGCACATCATGAGTGAAGTGCAACGTGACGTAAATCGATATTTTGATATTAAGCATTTGGTGATTAGTAATTTGCTTAAAGATAAGCGTTTACTCAACAATATTTTTAAACGTGTCGGCAAACAAGAGTTTAAATTTTTCAGTAATGTTGGCTTTGTATTCGGTTTTGGTATTGGTGTAATCCAAATGTTGTGCTGGATTATTACGCAAGGTAAATATCCTTGGATGCTACCGATGTTTGGTGGATTTGTAGGATTTTTCAGTGACTGGATTGCGCTGCAAATGATGTTTAGACCGCTCTATCCTAAAAAGATATTGGGCTATACATGGCAAGGTCTGTTTATTAAACGTCAGAATGAAGTAGCAGCTGACTACGCAGCCTTGATTTCCAAACAGCTTTTAACTTCACGTCATATGATGGAAGAGCTATTTTCCGGCACTCACTCTGCACGTGTGATTGACTTGGTGAACCGCCATGTTAAACAGGAAATTGATATGCAGGCAGGTGTCATTCGTCCACTTGTTGTATATGCAATTGGTGGAGAAAAATACCAGAATATGAAAACACAAGTTGCAGAACGTATTATGCAACAGCTGCCAGAGACCATGAAATATGTTGAGTCTTATGCAGAAGATGCGATGAATATTCGCAGCACTTTAATTGAACGTATGCAAAAATTAACACCATCCGAATTTGAAGGGATGTTGCGTCCAGCGTTCAAAGAAGATGAGTGGGCACTTATTGCAGTAGGTGCAGTACTTGGTTTTGTTGTTGGTGAGCTACAAATCCAGTTCATGCTCTAATTTTTAAATATAAAAAAACCGGATGAATTGCTCATCCGGTTTTTATTTTGTCTTGAATATTATTTTTCAATTGCGTGGTCTAGGCTAATACGTCCAGCACCGTGAAGCATTAGGAAGAATAATCCCCCTGCCATTGCAAAATTTTTCATAAAGTGGATGCTATTATTATATTGCGCTGCTGCATCAGCTCCACCTTGGTGGAACAAGAACGCAGTCAAAATACTAAAGATTCCAAGACCAAAAGCTGCAAAACGTGCTTGGAAACCAAGTAACAAAGCTAAACCACCACCAAACTCAACCAGAATGACTAATGGTAGAATTCCACCAGGAACCCCCATAGCTTCCATATAACCTGCTGTTGCTGCGTAACCGGTGATTTTTCCCCAGCCAGCAACAAGGAAGATATACGCAATAAGTACGCGAGCAACCAGACTAATAAAACTGTCCGCACCTGTTTGCGTTACGATATTTTTGACCACCACATTTGGATTAAACATACAGCCACCTTTATTTAAATGCTTATTTGTTGATGAACTCATTCTAGGTTTGGGACATTGATAATTAAATACTCAAAATCCATATATATCGTTGCACAAATAGGATGATTAATTTGTATCTTTTTGATGTTCTATACTGACTTTCTATAGGCTCACTGCTAGGATTTGAGCACGGTTTACCACTTAGCTATCTCATGGAACTTCTTGATTTTATTCTACACGTTGACCAGCATCTCGCCGAATTTATTACAAATTACGGAGTCTGGATTTATGGCATATTATTTTTAATTATTTTTGTCGAAACTGGTTTAGTGGTCATGCCGTTCTTACCGGGCGATAGTTTATTATTTGCAGCAGGGGCATTAGCTGCATCTACAGGTAAGATGGATCCATGGTTGCTAGGTACTCTGCTCTTTATTGCTGCAGTTCTAGGTGACACAGTCAATTATCATATTGGACGTTTTATCGGTCCACGTGTGTTTGAAATGAACTCCCGATTCATTAATAAGCAGCACTTAACCAAAACTCAAGAATTCTTTGCCCGCCATGGTGGCAAAACGATTATTTTTGCTCGATTCATTCCATTTGCCCGCACATTTGCTCCTTTTGTTGCAGGTGCTGGTAGCATGAATTATAAGTTTTTCCTGACATATAACTTAATTGGAGCATTCTGTTGGGTAGCTTCTTTTGTAACCTTAGGTTATCTATTTGGAAATATGCCAATCGTTAAAGATAACTTCACCCACCTTATTTTCGGCATCATTATTATTAGTGTTCTACCGGGTATTATCGGGTTTATACGTGAGAAGTTAAAAAACCGTAAAGCCAACGTTTAAAGCTTCATTTAGAAGAAACGGAATACCACCGGAAGCATACATAAAATGAGTAACATGGCCGATCCTTTATATAAATGATCGGCTTTTATTTTTTGCATTGAACCTGTCAATAAAGCACGACCAAAAATCATCCAGAAACTCGCCGCAGGAATAAGCGTCAATGTAAAAGCCGCAAAGACCATAAGAAAATTTTCAGGCGAATTCCATGTTTCGGCAGGAAAAATACCAGCTGCAAACAGTAAGGACTTAGGATTTTTTAAAGTAGAGAAGAATAACTGACGTGGGCGAATATTACGGTGGTTCTGACTAAACTGCTGTAAATGTGTAGTTTTCCATAAACGAAATGCCATCCAGAACACATATAACACGCTCGTAATATGCAAAATGAGCAGTAACGCAGGCCAAACTGGAGCTGCTAAATGAATAAAGACAGCCCAAAAGCTAATCCCATAGGCATAACCTAACCATTGCATTGGAATAAGCCAGAATGTTTTAGATAAACCTTGTGAATGAGCTGCGGTTGCAAGTAGTGCGTTTGTCGGCCCAGGAATAAGCAAAACAGCCAACATTGCTAATACAAAAAACCAGCTTTCAATCATAAAGTTTCCACATTGGTAAAGATGGGGCCACCTTAAACGAAATAGACAAAATATAGCAAGTTAAGAGCATAACTTGACGAGAAAAAATACAAGTATCATTGTAACCATATTAAACTAAGATACTGATTTATATTTATTTGATTATGAAACATTTTGCTAAACTTTAATCATCACAATATGCTTCTATTAGCATATTGTGATGCAAAGATGACTATTAATTCGCCTTTTTGCGGACAATTATTGGACAATTCTTAAACTGAGCTGCCTGAACAATTGCTTCTTGTTGGCCTAAAACACGTGAAAGTTCGGTGTTCTTGGTTGAAGAAGATTGCCCCATATTAACAGAGATGGATGGACCGAATCCCCAACCGCCTCGTCCCCAGCCACCACCAAGTCCAAGCCCAACACCCATACCTGTACTTTTTGGAGTTTGTACGCCATTATCGATATATTGTTGAATACGGTTATATTCACTTTGCAGTTGTTGGCAACTCAAAGATTGATATTGTGTCGGAGACACATAAGTCGGTTTTACCGTTGTAGCACAAGCGCCAAGAAGTAACGTGGCTGCCACCAAAGGCGCAATATATAAGCCTTTCATCATTTTTCTCTTATCGTTTTGGCTCAATCTCACCAAATAATGTCTCATAAGCCTGAGTCAATTTATGTTCTGGTGCCAAATGGGCCAAAGGTAAATTTTTCTGATGCGATTCTTTCATTAAAATTGAAGGCGGTAACATGCTATTGAGCACAGGTAACCCTTCATCTTTCAACTGCTGGACCACTTCCCGAGGTAATTTTGCTTGGGATTGGAACTGGTTCACCACAATTCCTTCAATTTCCAAGCGATCATTATGATCATCTTGCGTTTCGAGAACATTTTCAATCAATGTTTGTAACGCACGCTTTGAAAAGACATCACAGTCGAAAGGAATCAGGACTTTATCTGCTGCAATTAAGGCGGACAACGTGAAAAAGTTAAAAGCTGGTGGTGTATCGATATAAATACGGTCATAGCGCCCAATTAAGCTTTGAATAGAATCACGCAATTTATAAATTTTATGCTTGCTTTCAAGTGCATGCTCAAGTGCACCAAGCGTAGGGCTTGCTGGAAGTACATCTAATTTATCAAAGGATGTTGAGTGCACAAAACTGTCGAGGTCTTTGTTCCGAGGGGCTTTTAAAATTGAGCCTAATGCATTACCAATTAGACCTTTTTGTTGATTGTTCCCCAGCACATCTTCAAAGAAGTTTTCAATATTTGGTTCTAAAACGGCTTTATCAGCAGCGTATGTTGCTTCTTCGCCTAAAAGATATTGGCTAGAGTTGGCTTGAGGATCCAGATCGATAACCAAGGTCCTAAAGCCATGTTTGGCACTAATCGCAGCCAAATTTACAGTAATACTTGATTTCCCTACACCGCCTTTTTGGTTAAATACCACACGAGTTAACATGTTTCCCTCTGCATATTTTTTATTGTATGCAGTTTAACCTAGAGCTTAAGCAAAAAGGCAAAGAATGTAGAACAATTAAGCAAAAACTGGTTTCACAATGACCAAAATAATAATGGCAATAAATGCGACTGCACTAATAGCTAAACCTGCACGGCGCTGTGCCAATAAAATAGTGTCATCCTTTTTAAAAGCCTTCATTAGTGATGATAACAGCACTAAAAATAAGATAATTTTCGCGTAAAACCATGGTTGAACCTGAAAGTTCTTCATCACCAGTAAAACTGCACCCGTAATAAAAACCACAGTAAAGGATAAATGCTGCAAAGCAACTAATACTTTACGCCCTGCTGGGTTAGGTTGTTGACCTTGCACACCAATGAATAGTGTAGAAGCGCGAAAAACAAACACCATAAGTGCGGCAGCCACCGCAGTCATATGAATAATTTTAGTGAGTAAATGTGCATCCATGAAAGTTAACCCTTAGCTTTTAGGTGCATGTGCACATTCTGGGCTCGCTGGCGCTTGACCTTGCCACTCACTTGGCAAATAAACATGAATTGCTAAAGCATGGATTTGACCTGGATTCATTAAATCAGAAGCCAACGCATACACTTTTTGATGACGTTGAACCAAACGCAAGCCGTTAAACTCTTCACTTACCACAATCACTTTAAAATGTGATTCTTTACCAGGGAAATAACCACCGTGGCCAGCAGACTCATTAATAACTTCCAAATGGCTAGGTGCAAGGGTTTGTAACCGTTCAATCAACTGTTGTTCAAGGCTCATAGCTTTTCCTTTTACGATTATTCGTATATTTGGACCTAGTATACCCTGTCTACGGACAAACAAAAGTTGCTCTTGTATGCTTTGACTTCGAATAAAATGTCTATTTATTCGGCAACTTATCAATAAAAATAACTCTAAATGCTCATTTCTGTTTTTATTTTATGCAATCAGCATAATTATTTGCATAAAGTTGTTGACCCTTGTTTTGCTTAATGTATTATAAGCGGCACGCGGGAATAGCTCAGTTGGTAGAGCATAACCTTGCCAAGGTTGGGGTCGCGAGTTCGAGTCTCGTTTCCCGCTCCAAATTGGTTTTTTTTGAGAAAGTTTTCGTAAAAACTGCTTATATATGCGGGAATAGCTCAGTTGGTAGAGCATAACCTTGCCAAGGTTGGGGTCGCGAGTTCGAGTCTCGTTTCCCGCTCCAAATTTAAAAGGCCCTAGTCGAAAGACTGGGGCTTTTTTCTTTTTATCGATTCTTATTTTTGTACTCTATTGATTCACAGCATAACTTACTGAAAAGAACTCAATTCAATTCCAACGAAAGACTTTCTACTTTCTACCTTCTACCAGATTCACTTTTTTAAATTGCAGTTCTTCATTTAATTTAGGTATATTCGCAAAGTGTCGGCTTCATTGGATGCATAGATATACACGGCAGTAATTGGAAACATTCCATATTAAAGCGTTCTATATTGTGGCTCTGCTGTAAACATATGGAAAAGATAAAATTGCAATCATAGATATAGCTTTGAAAATGATATTGTTCTGTGTTTTGAGCATCATGAGTTGCATCAAAAAACTGTATATGTTCAGCCAAGACATGGAAATTAAGCTTCTTTAAATGGCTGCTCATTCCATGACCAGTACATTTAATATAGGATTCCTTTAAGGTCCATATTTGAAAAAACCGCTGATATACGCTGAATGGATCAGTACTTTCATTTTCCTGAATCCACTCTATTTCACTCAGCGCTAACACACTGTCGACACGCCTCCATTCGAACTCTCGATTCACTCGTTCAACATCGACGCCTATTTCTCCTTCTTCAGTCACAGCAAGGACAATAACATCCGCTGAGTGGCTAAGATTAAAATAAATAGTCTTACCGCCTTGTACAAAAGGTTTGCCGTTCGGTTGTAATTGAATATTGACTTGATGGGGTGAAATACCCAGCTTATCTGCTAAAACAGACTTCGTTAAGACACGAGAAATTAAGAAAAGACGTGCTGCTTGAGGAAGATATTGATCATATCTCAACTTTTCTGCTGCATTGAGAAAGCTGAGATAATGACTCAATATCACATGATCTTGTGGTACCCGTGAAACTGGGCAAACAAAAACTTTTACTTGGGCTATATTAGACATCACTAAGCTGTGCTGTAGTACTGATGTATTTAGTTAGAACTGGCGTGAGATAATCATAAACTGCTTCTACATGGGTCACATGCGGATTATGACCTGCACCAGCAATCATATGTACCGGAATATTAGGACTGATTGTAGTAACAAGTGGGTCCTTCTCTCCAACAATGATTTCAACTTTAGAGCTAAGCTCGTTTAACAAAGCTGTTTGAGATGCTCGCTGCTGAGGCAAACTAATACGGTGCATATACTCACTAATATGCTTGGCTACCGACACCCGGCGTAATGAATCCATCGCATAACCAACAGATGGATTTTTTTGCCCCTCTGGATGTAAGTCTTTAGCAATCACATCTTTGGGCACAAAACGGAAAATCAGATTAGATACCGCTTGTATCTGAAACATTTTAGCAGCCTGTGCCTGAACAAAATAAGGCGAGATGAGAATAAGACGTGCAACTTTATCTGGGTATTTCTTTGCAAGGTTCAATGCAAAGAGACATCCTAACGAGTGGGCAACCACAACACTATTTGGCGCTAAAAGCTTTGCAGCAGTATCGATAAACTGATGATTATTATCTTCAATCACCTCATAACTACCCGAACGCCCAAGTCCGGGTAAGTCCATCATAGCAACCTGATCGTATGTAATTTTATTGATAATTGGAGACCAACATGCACTATCAAATGGAATGCCGTGTAAAAATAATGCAGAAGATTTTTCCGAACCAACTGACTGTTTAGTATAGATTTCTGTCCAATACCGGTTTTGATAGCTAAAAGAATTAGGTATTGAAACTTGCATACGACCAAAGCGTGTAAGCACCAGACGATCAATCCAACGAGAGAAATATGGAGTGATATTAATCAAGTCCGCGATGCCCATCTTCGCTGCCATCGCCTCTGCCCCATCAACATGATAGTGCTCAGTAGAAATGAAAGAGAGTTGTTCTTTAGAACCGTCAAGTAATACTTCAGGTAGTTTTTCTAATAGACCTTTAGGTAGCTGTAAATGTGGTGAGCTAACCCCTAAATGCTCGGCAGCGAGGTGAACTAGGCGATGAAATTTCGGTGTCTTAGGATCAAGCAGCATATACTCCTGAGCAATCGTCTCAGGATAAGACATCGTTCGGATCAAAAAGCTCACGATATACTGCATATTGCATAGTGGCAGAAATGTGTCACGGCCACCCGGCAGTGCCAGTAGACGTCCCTGATAGAGCTTATCAATCATGTCAGCAATACCGATATATTGCATATCACCATAATTATAAAAACCATCAATGACTGTGGCTGGATTTATTGCAGTCCATGGCACATTTAAACGCTTACAAGCCTCAATGAAAGCTTGATAACCCAAAATTTTTGAAGCTTCATAGCCACCATGTTTGCAATACAACTCATCAGCCGATTCTTGTGGCGGAGCAGCCACACGATATCCACCAATCCAGATAAATCGCTCAAGCTGCTTCAATGTTGCGGCCCATTCAATCAAGGCGAGTCCTGACTTAACATTTGTACGCTCAGCTTCAGCTTTGCTAATACCCCAATTAAATGACGCTGCAAGATGATAAATTACATGGATCTTTGCCTGAGCATCCGCTAGCAGAGAGTCCAGCTTAAAATCACGGCTCAAATCATATTCAACAAATGAAATAGATGGATCAGCAAGCCCTTCTGTTGCAATAAAACCTAGCAGCTTATCTTTCTTAGTTGCAGCATTACGTAGTGCAGCAATGACTTGGTGACCCTCACGCAAAAGATCAACCACCAGTCTGCTGCCAATAAAACCTGCTGCACCTGTTACTAATATGGTCTTCCGTGAAAAATTATCTTTTTTTGCGTTCTTTAAATTATCCATAAGTCACCTTATTAGGGCTGGGCAATCCAGCATTGTTTTGGAGCGAATTATCTTAAAAGTTATATCGGATCTGGGCATATACCAGACTGTTATCTCTAAATTGTCCTAATACCGTATCATTTTTGCCCCAGAAGCGATCTCCACCTGCATTCAACTGCCAGTGATCATTGAGGTTGTAGTTAATACGCACTCTCAATAACTCATTAGGCTCTGGTGCAAAATAAAACCCTGTAAACTCTAGCTTTAGGTTGTCATTCATTAGGTTAAGTGCATAACGCAGCATAGCCCCATACTGATTCTGTTGATACTGGTCACTGATGGTTTGCTGATAACGATAAACTTCTCTCAATAATGGATCTGTTAAGCTGTCGGCAGACCTTACATCCTCTGTATGTTTGTACACGCCCATTAAACTCAGCGTGGAATTTTTTAATGACAATTCTGGACCCACAACCACAGTTAAATTATTTTTTTTGTGTGTAAGATCTTCATTGCCATCCGAGTCAGTCTTTGTATAAGCAGCTTCACCTCTCCATACGATATCATTATGGTTATAACTGAAATCTACTCCATAGACAGACATAGGATTATTTTTCAGCTGTAATGTTGCCCCTGCTGAAGATAACGACTGTAGTGACAAATCAGGCATGTGATCCAAACCTGAAAAATACGATGCCCCGACATCTAGACCATCTACAGAATAATCCCAACGTACTGCAAACATAGGACGACTCTTACGGTCTATGTCATACTGAACACCAGCAATCTGACGCAATGGAATCACATCTGAACGACTACGCGGATACCACAATGCAGTCCATTTATTGGTTCCAGATTCAGGAATATACGTCAATTTGAGTGCATCATTTCCAAGACGTTGATCTGTCTCATCTGGTACTAGACGCGTATAGTCACGAGGCGAGAGATTATCCGTTGGGTTAATGCCATCAGCCCTTCCCCAGATGACAATCTGACGACCAACATCAACATAAACTGTCTGATCCCAGTTATAAGAGGCATATAACTCACGTAAGTTACGGTTTACCTTACTCACTTGATCTGGGTTCACAGTATGGTCCGTTTCGTCTCCAACCACGATGTCGTAATGCAGCTTAAATGCGGGGTTAAACTTGAGCGTACCATTGGACCAGAAACTTGCCTGTCCAATGTTTTTTAACGAACTTAAATCACGATCTGATGACCACACATCGAGTCTGGCTGAGTTCTGGCTAACAAAACTAATTTCACTGTCATCTGCATAAGCATGCTGCAGTAGCATAAAGCTACTGCAGCATGCAAATACCCAATAGGCACCTTGCGTCATTTTTCAAGGCTCTGCGGTGAGAAAAGCTTATCGGATAAAGTTTTTTCTGCCACAAAATCATTGACGATCACTTGCGTCATATGTTGAGTTTGCAGATTTTTCGCCATAGATTTCATAGCCTGCCATCTTGGTTTCACTTTGCCGTAAGGACGGATATCGGTGAACTCAATGTGTTTTAAAGGCTTACCTGCTGTATCCCAAATGTCGATGGTTGCTGTAACAAAGTTATCTTTGAGTATGCACATACGACGTTTGCTATAACCAAAGTCACTCTTCACAGTATTGTTAATTGGCGTTGCTTCAATCATGTAGCAATCTTTACCATTAAATTTGCCATCTGCCAGTTTCGTATACTTCCAGTCACTGAGCTTATAGCCAAGCACATCACCATAACTAAAGTCCGTACCAATAAAAGCATCACCTTTATTCGCTGATGCAAGACGACGTACTTTTTTCAATGCTGGCAAATAGACAAACATGCTATCGCTGCCTTTCGCATTTTCAATTAACAGCGTCGTGGTTCCTTGAACATCTGCTGGCGAGATGAACTCAGTCAAACGCATGTTGTTCTGAGTATTTCCAGCAAGCTTGGTCATATTTTTAGTTAAACGTACACGTTGCTCGCCATTTTTAGAGGTCAAAATAAATTTGGCGCTAGCGGTTGAAGACAAGAATTTAGAGGCATCATCACTACGATTAACAATGTCTTGAACTTCATCTGCATGAGATGTTTTAGGTAATGAAAAAGTGAGCGCTGTACCCAACAAAAGGCTTGTCACAACTGTTTGTGCAACAGGAATGCTCTTTTTATTTGAAGAAAAGATAAAACGAGGTTTCAACATCAGAATCATTGTAGGTACCATAATTAAGGTTGCAAATACACTGAACAGCATCGCAATCACAATAAACATTGCGAGCCATTGATGAACGTGGAAGCCTTGCGACAAAGACAATACGCCATACCCACCGGCAACCGCAGTCGCGACAAAAAGAGATGCCTTACCAGCAGTACTTAAAGTTTTACGAATTGCGTCTTTGATATCGCCGCCTTCTTCGCGCAAAATTTCACGCAAGCGGTAGAGGAAGTAAATGGCATAATCCGCACCAATACCTACAGCCATGGCCGAGATGAGAGAGTTCGGAATATTGAGCGGAATGTCGAGCCATCCCATCACGCCAAAGATCGCAAGAATTGAGAACAGAAGTGGTGTAAGAACAATCAGTCCCGCTGAAATCGAACGGAAAACCAATGCTGAAATAAAGAATACGGCAAATGAAATTTGTAAAATGTTCATGAGCTTGCCGTGAACCATTGTTTCAGTTAAGGCAATGGTCTGCGTCACATCACCACCAAAACTTACTACAGCTTTATCACCCAATTGACCCGCCATATACGTTTTTAGCGACTCTAGGATTTCTTTAATGCGATGATTACTGCCTGTTTTCAGAAGAACAGTGATCTTGGCATAGCGCTGAGTGGTATCAATGTATGAATCAAAATCAGTCGGCTCACCAGACATTGAATACAACAGCAGATACTGAGCAACGACATCTTTGGTTGCAGGAACCTGAAATGCTTGAGGCTGATCAGCATTCATTGCCTGATTCATTCGTTTGATATAGTCCACGATAGAGATGGTTTTACCGACCTCTGGAATTGAGTTTGCAAACTTTTCTGTATTATCAATCGCTTTTAGGATTTCAGGGTTTTCAATACCATCACGAACCTTCGTATCAACCATAATATAAAGGCTGTTTGTGCCACCAAGAGACTGATTCAAGAATCTGTCGTCTTGCTGCATTGGTAAGTCGCGAGCGAAGAAATTACGGCTGTCGTTGTCTACCACAATACGGCTCGTGCCAATAGCAAGAAAGACGCCCATTGCCGCAATCGCAGTCATTAGCATCATTCTTGGACGAACTGATAAAATGACATCACCAATACGGTTTGGAATCCAATCCCAGATCGGCAAGCCTTTACGTTTGACCTTCACAACCGAAGGCGGTGGCAACATTGAGCGAAGTGCCGGAATAAAAGTCATCTCAATCACCAGCGTACTGATGATCCCGATTCCTGTAAAAATACCGAATGAACGAATCGTAGGAATATTGAAAGTCAACAGAGAGAAGAAACCAGCCGCTGCGATACCTCCAGCCAATACCATAACCGGACCCACACGAACCAAAGACTGCACTACAGCTTCGCTATTGGCAGCTTTAGGCTCCATCCCTTGAGCAATCAGGCGATCAAAATCTTCATAGTAGCGCTTGAGCAACTGCACGGCGTGCCCTGCCGCAATGGCCAGAATCAGAATTGGCGTAGGCGAGTTAAAGATATCCATTGGCTGTTTGAACAAGCCCATCATGCCCATACCCCATGCCACAGCCAATAAAGCTGTAACGAGTGGCAGAATCAAACCTTGCTTGCTGCGGAATGCTTCAAAGTGCAATAAACCAATTACTAATACGGCAATCGGGAACAAGATATTGATACGTTTAGAGTAATCTTCAGCTTTATCCAGATACACAGGATTGCCACCGACACTGATGGTCATATCTTTAGATTGTTCACTCTCTACGATTTTGTTGATTGGGCCCATCATCTTTTGGAAGCCCTCTGGACTTTCCTCAAGCTCAAGCAAAATCGCAGCAGTTCGTTGATCTTTAGATACCACTGAATTCATATAGGTTGGATTCAGTGCCAGTAGTTTTTTCAGGTGATCGATATCTTCTTGAGTGACTGAACTACTCGGCAATAGTTTCTTGGCATCAAACCCTTCTGCATTCGCCTCGATTCCTTTCGCCTGACGTGCAGCTAGACTCATCATAGTTGAGCGAACTACACCAGGTGCATTATCCACTTCTTCGGTAATGCGTTTGACTTTCTCCAACACTTGTGGCTGATAAATATCACCCTGCTTTGGAGTAATACCGATCACGACCATATATTTGGAGCCGAATTTCTTTTCAATCAGCTTGGTCGAGGTGATGTACGGATGCCCTTTAGGCGCAAGTGCATCTGGGTCAATAATAATTTTTACGCCAGATGCCAGATACGCTAGAGCAAGTGTTAAGAGCATCACCACAGCCAACACAATACGACGATGGCTAAGAATCCAACGTGCGTATTTCTCCATTACTTGTTGAGTCTTACGAGGTGGTTTACTGGTCTCGATAGTTGGTTTATGTTCATTGCCAACCGACTCATAGGCTTCACCCTTTTGAGCCAATGCTTGAAGATTATCAACATCTTTTTTGAACTGAGCGAGTACCATCTTTTTTAGTAGCGCTGGCGGTAATACACCAAAAAAGCTACCCGGTTCTGCCTCAAACACCCATTCAATCCACGTACCTTCCGGATGTGGTTTAAAGCGGTAAGTACCGGTGTAGTGAAAGGGTCCTTCCACTACTTTAAACGCATACAATTCATTCGGTACCAGATGTGTAATTTCACCTTTAAAGGACATTTCACGACCAATAAAGCTAAAACCAATCTCGTACTTACTGCCCACACGCGGAGTACTGTCTAGCAGTTCAGAATGCTTACACGACAATTGCCAACCTGCATCATTGGCCGGGTTTGCAAGGTAGTTAAAAACCTTGTCAATATCGGCCGGTATGAGGAAAGCATGTTCTATGGTCACCATAGTGGTTCTACCTTCTTGTATTTCTTATGCAGGAATTGGATACATCTGATCAATGGTCTGGGCTACAGCCACGACATTCTCAGCGTACATAATTGATGAATGGTCACCAGGCAAATCCACTTGTGTAAACGTTTCTTTGACCAGTTGATCCCAACCTAGACTTTCTCCGAAGTCTTCCTGCTCATCTTTGGCCTTGACCAGTAGAATTGGAAAATCTTCAGGATCTGGGAAATAGGTCTGGAGTGCGATGCCATTCGCCAAATAGGTATCAAAGTAAAGTCGGAAATCTGATGGATCAGCATCTAACGGTAGAACATTGATGGCCTTAGCTTCTTTAAGTACATGATCAAACATTTGATCTGGACTCAATTCACGCAAGTATTGCGCTGGGATCGTTAACTTTTTGCCATAAGGTGCAGCTAAATCACGGGCGAACCAAGACAAAAGCATGGCATCGTCAGCATCTTCAGGCACATTTTCTGGAATTGGAGCACGAGTATCGATCATGACAATACCTGTGACCTGTTGCCCCATTTGACGTAACTGACGACTGATCTCATATGCAATCGCACCACCGAAACACCAGCCACCGAGGAAATAAGGGCCTTGAGGCTGCATCTTTTGCATTTCAGCAATATAGAGCGTCGCCATTTCTTCAATCGCCACTTCCGCAGCATCGGCTTCAATCAGTCCAGGAGACTGAATAGCACGTAAAGTACGATTCGGGTTGAGGTGACGCGAAAGCTCCATATAACAGAAGGTACTGCCACCAATTGGATGGAACAACCACAGCGGTTGTTCATAGGTTCCACGGCGTAGTTCAATTACGATAGATGGCTTAATTTCTTTATTTTCGCGAATGATCTCACTCAGACTCGCCACAGTGGAATATTGTGCCAACAAAGCAACTGACAGTTCGGTACCGAAAGCCTTTTTAAGATGGTTGACAAGCTTCACAGCTAATAAAGAATGCCCACCTAATTCAAAGAAATCATCGTGTATACCCACTCGCTTGACCGACAAGATCTGTTCAAAGGTAGTACACAATTCGATTTCGATCGGATCACGCGGTGCAACATAATCATTGCTCTGCTCAAAGATCGGCTCAGGAAATGCCTTACGATCCAACTTATTGTTGGCCGTCATTGGAAATTCATCCAATCGGATAAACGCACTTGGCACCATATAAGCTGGAAGATGGATTTGCAGGGTCTTTTTTAAACCAGCAATATCAAGCTCTTGTCCAGTTACATACGCCACCAGTTTCTGGTCGCTGTCAGCTGTGGTCTTAACCAGCACTACCGCATCTGTGATACCGTCGATCTGTTTGAGAACATTCTCGATTTCACCTAGTTCGATACGGAATCCACGAATCTTGACTTGGAAATCTAGACGTCCATGATGAGTCAAGCGTCCATCTGCACGCAGACAGACTTTATCCCCTGTTCGGTAAAGTCGACCGGCATTTGGTAGAGATGGTAATGTTCTAAATTGTGCATCTGTCAATTCAGGTCGATGCCAGTAATCAACTGCCAGACCATCACCACCAATCCAAAGCTCACCCATAACGCCTGGTGGAACCAAACGCTGCTGCTCATCAAGAACATAAAGCTGGGTATTCGCCAGTGGTTCACCTAAATCAATATACTTTGCATCGGTGATACGAGCTGCACTAGACCACACTGTAGTTTCAGTCGGGCCATAGACATTCCATAGACAACCAACTTTATCCAGCAGTTTTTCTGCAAGAATAGTATCTAGCGCTTCGCCTCCACAGAGTGCAGTCAACCCTGCATTGCCGCTCCACTCGCTATCTAAGAGCATTTTCCAAGAAGCCGGTGTAGCCTGCAAAACATTGATAGACTTAGCATTTAGATAGTCTACGAGTTGATTACCATCTTGTGATACTTCACGTGGGCAAACATGCACCACACCGCCGTACATAAGCGGAATGAGTAATTCAAGAATTGAAATATCAAATGCATACGTGGTGATTGCTAACAACTGAGTTTCAGTCGTTACTTGCAATCTATCATTCATAGATAGCAAGAAATTGATGATTGAAGGATGCCCAATACGAACACCTTTAGGCTTACCTGTCGAACCTGATGTGTACATCACATAAGCTATGTCACCAAAAGCAAGCGTCTCGCGCACTTTCTCAAGTGCTACAACACCAGCTTGATTGATATCTAAGCGAGGCACAGAACTGTTAAGAGCATCCATTAACTCGGTTTGAGTCAAGATGACTTTAGGTTCGGCATCTTCAATGATGTTTTGTAGACGTTCAGTTGGGAAGTTAGGATCCAGTGGCACATAAGCTGCCCCTGCCGCCCAGATCCCAAGGATTGCTGCTGGCAGTAACGCTGTGCGGTCTAACATGAGACCTACACGATCGCCACGTGTAATGCCGTGTTCACGCAAATATTCAGCAATACCAGCAATATGTTGACCTAACTCACGGTAGCTAACCGCATGATCGTTCGAGGTCAAAGCATGATGATCACCACGATCATCGATCTGCTTTAAAATCATTGCGAATAGATCATGCTGAGCATAATCAGTCGCCTTTCCACGGAGGGCCTCGAACTGAATGCCATCTTTATAATCAGGTGCGATATTTAACTCAACGATCTTACGTTCAGGATGAGCCACCATCTCAGATAGTACAGCTTGCAGCAGCTGTACCATATTTTCGGCAGACTGCGCAGAAAATAGCTCAGTGTTATATTTCAATACACCAACAAGTTCACCCTGATATTCACCGCCCATTTCTAGCGTAATATCCAACTGTCCTTCTTGCTGACGAACTGGAAAACTTCCTAAAGTTAAATCTTGACCAACCAAAGTAGCTGGGGTCTGGATTGGCAGAAGTAGTTCTTTAAACTCATCCATACCACCTAGACGTTCCCAGAACATTCCTACCTGAGCCAATGGGTTAATACTGCCATCACGCTTTGGCGAGACCGCCTCAACTACTCTAGAAAAAGCAACTTTTTGATGCTTAAGGCTCTGTCTTAATTGTTCCTGAACCTGCTGGGTAAATTGACGTAAAGTCAAATCAGCATCGATGTCCATCTGGATAGCTATTGTGTTGACGAACTGCCCCAATGCATTACGCAAAGAGCGTTCAAGTCGACCAGCTACAGGTGTGGCAATAACTAGATTATTTTCATTAGAGAGTTTGTGCAGCAGGATATAGAACCCCGATAGCACAAGTCCGAACAATGTGATCTCATAATCTTTCGCCAAGTTTACAAGACCATATGACACTGATTCAGGTACACGGAAAGCCAGTGAGCTACCCTTATGCTGCTGTACAGCTGGACGAGGATAATCAAGTGGAATGCTATGCACATGTGGTGCATGCTTCAGTGCATTTTTCCAGAAAATTAAACTTTCATCAGCATCATCGATTACGCTGCTCTGCTGCTTATCGGCATACTGTGCAAACTCAATTCCGTTCACTGTATCCGACTCTGCAACGAGTCCAAAACGTTTGCTGACGTCTCGCAGCAATAGACCAATTGACCAAAAATCCATGAGCGCATGATGAATCACAACGGCAATCACATAGTGATTTTGTCCACGCTCATAACAATGAACACGCCACAATGGTGGCTGAGTCAGGTCAAATGGCTGCTTAGTATCTTGCTCAACCAATTGCGTTAAATCAGAAGCTTCAATATGACGAGCATCAGAAAAGATGATATTCGGATAGACGCGATCCCAGATGAGTTGCTCAATTCCCTGATCATTGGCAGGCATGCTGACACGCAACAGCGGATAATCATGCATGACCGCTTCCAGAATCTCCATCGGCTTGTTGCCTAATGGTTGATTGACCTTCACATCAAAGGCCACCACCATATTGTAGGCACTGCAAGTTGGCTCAAGACGCTGGATGTACCAAATACCAAGCTGTTCCGCAGAAATCGCATGACGCGACAGAACTTCCGGTTCTAGTCGTGCAAGGTTGTTCATGAAGCAACTCCCTGTTGCAACTCAGAAACAAGATATTCGGCCAACGCATTGATTGTTGGGTAATCCCATAAGAGGGTCGGCTCAAGCTCCAGTTTTGTCAGATCTTCTAAGTCCCCAGATACAGACAAAGCAACGATCGAATCAAGACCATAACTGGTAAATTTTTGATCTGGATCAATCGTCTCAGGCTCTACGCGCATTTCTTTGGCTACTAGCGTACGAATAATTGCGCTCCAGTAAGCTTTATCTTTATTCATGGGGTAATCTCCTCTTTAACCGGTTTGGCATCACGTGGTGCCAGTGCAAAATCGATGACGGATAACATATGGTTAGTTGAAATTCGGTCTAGCAAATCTGCCAATGTACTTTCACGCAATGACATCATAGGAGGAGCTGTCTGTCCTTCAGCGGCATTTAAGAAAATGATCAGCCATGCACCATCCTGTAAAGCTGGTCTTAGGCCCTGACGGTTAAAGACCCAGAAACCCAACACGGCAATACGAGCAAATAACTCGGCGTAGCTACGAGCAAGACTAAAGCGCAACGTTTCAAACTCTTTGCTCTGCTCAGAATTTGAGAAGTAATCCTGAATTTTTTGATCCAAAGAACGTTGTTCAACTAGAAGTTGGTCTGCTTGTTCACGTAGCGTAGTGAGTGTCTCAGTAGACAATCCTGCTGTGACATCGGCATCGTTGAGCATTTCGATGATTGTTTCGAGTGATTCCATCACCAAATCACCATCTCGGTTGAAAATCTCAAGCTCGCGGAAATCAATAGCGCCTGTCTCTACCTGCAAGTCAAACAACTGGCGATAACGTGCTTTAGCTTCGGATTGATTGAGATGGTCGGCTTTTTTGCTACGACCTTTATTGGCAGATTTGAGCTGAAAACTCAGACTGTCTAGGCAAACGGTGCTACTACCGTCAAACACACTAACAATCAGATGGTCTCTGAATGCTTTCTGATACATTCCATCCGCATACGCATTTCTTAAGAAAAAGCGTGACCCAAGCACTGAAGAAGTGATCTTGGCAAGCGACTCTACATACTCAGGTACTAGTACTTTCACGATTGGTGACCATGTACTGAACTGATTGATACATACGTGCAAACCACGCGCACCAACAAGTGATAACACCTCAGCCGCTAAAAGGTAGGCATAGGCTGTCGCGAGTTGCTCACGTACCAATGGAATACTGATTACTTTTTTGTTATATAACTCGCGTTCAATAGCAAACTCGGTCGCAATGCGTAGCATCGTATCGCCAGCACCTAGAGAGAAGCTACTGCAATATGCACGTGTTACCTGTAGCGTCTTAAGCCCAAGCTCTAGGCCTTGGCCTTCTTCACCGATCAGGGCATCTTTGTGAATTTCAGCATTGTTAAAACCAATACCGCTAATATCTAGACCACGCATACCCACTGTTGGTAGTCGGTTCAGGCTATATGTTCCTTTTGAGGCCATATGACGCTTATCGAGCCAGAATGCGCTTAGGCTACGTGGTCCACGATCGTCCGATGTTTTAGCGATTAGGCTTAAAGAGTCTCCTAAAGTGGCACGGTTAATTGACCATTTTTCGCCATTTAAAACATATTTACTCTCGGTAGATTGCGCTGTCACTTCACTCGATAGCAGGTCGGCGCCATGGGCTTTCTCGCTATAAGCCAGTGCTGGAGCAGCGCCACTCAAAATTCGACTAGCGATGTTTTGGCATTGATTCGCATTACCGCCGATCCAGACAATCACAGACCAAGCATTCGTGCTATAGGTCGAGTTGATAGTTAAATCACGTCGTGCCAGCACGCGATGTAGATATAGCAATTCTTCACCAATTTCCATACGACCTCCAAGCTCTGAAGGTACATAGAAACGGTTCATACCTACCGCATTCAGAAAATCAACAGCACGCTGAGGGTACTGTTCTTTCTCATCACGTTCGATGGCAGCGGACCAAGAAAAGTCGTTGTTAGTATCATGTACGGAGCCTAAAATTTGCTCCAGACGAGCAGCAGATTGAAACTGCCGCAAATTGGACGTAAGTGACATGAATTTTCACTCAAATGATTAAAGGGTAAGGGTTTAAAACAAAGCACTTTTCAGACGATTAAAAATCAGCTTGCGCACTTCACGTTCCTTGATCATTGAGTTGAGTAGATTGGAGCTATAACGAATCAGCTGCCCCCGCTGCTCACGATCACGGATGACTTCTAAACCGTTCTTGACATAGTTTCGAGCAATCACCGTTCTACGGTTTGGATGGGTTAAACAGACCAATTGACCGCGTTCGATCTGCTCTTTAATTTTTCTTCTTCTAATTTTGCCGCTCGTGGTCTTATTTATTCGGCCTTGATGCAGTAAAAAGACACCTTCTACAGGCAAGCCAATCTCAGCTGTCACTTGTTCCTTGACCTGAGTTCTAATAGCTTCAAAATTGAGAGTCTTGTCTAGTGACTTCTTCTTGATTTCAAGTACAACCGTAACACCGTCAGAATCAGCAACATTCACTGCTGCAACACAGCCTTTACGAACAGCAGGATGCGCCATTTCAACAGAGCACTCGATATCTTGTGGATAATAGTTCTTGCCACGGATGATAATCACATCCTTAAGGCGACCAGTCACATATAGGTCTCCATCTTTGACAAAGCCCATATCTCCCGTTCTTAAGTAAGGCAATTGGCTAGGCTGACCCGAGTCATCGACAATAGTCGCGGCAAAAGTTTCCCGATTGACCTCTGGCTTCTGCCAATAACCCGCAGTGACACTCTCACCTGCCAACCAGATTTCACCGACTTCATGAGCAGCTACTTCTTGATGGGTATGCGGATTGACGATACGGCAATCGATGTGTGCAGAGATCTTGCCACAGCTCACCACTTGTACAGCATTCTGGTCTTGACTGATTTCTACCAAGTGGGCATTTAATTTATCACGATCAAGTGAAATGGCATTCAGAGGACCGGTTACACCACTGACTAAAAGCGTGACTTCTGCCAAGCCATAACATGGCAAGAAAGTATCCAGCTTCAATTTCGACTGAGTATTAAACTTCTCCATGAAGCGCTGCATAACGTGAGCTTTGATTGGCTCAGCACCGTTAAACATTACACGAACGCGACTCAGATCAAGCGCTGCAGCGTCCTCATCAGAGATACGATGCAAGCACAACTCATAAGCAAAGTTTGGCCCACCACTGATCGTGACGCCTTTTTCACTAATGAATTGTAGCCATTTCAGCGGTTTTCGAATGAAGTCCAGCGGCGACATAACATAACAGGTCAGTCCCACATAAACGGTCTGTAAAACTGAGCCAATTAATCCCATGTCGTGATAAACAGGCAACCATGTCAGGCCAATATCATCCGGCTGCGTACAAAAGGCTTCGGCAATCATGACCTCATTTGCCATAATATTTTTATGGGTAACGATCACCCCTTTAGGCCAACCTGTTGATCCTGAAGTGTATTGAAGGAAACAAACATCATCTTCATCAATAAGCGGAAAATCTTTTTCCACTACATCACGCTGCAATTGGGCATCAACGGCATGTAATATTAAGCTTTCATTTTGAGCCTTTAATGTGATCAGACCTGATAGCTCAAGAATCTTTTTTGTTGTGAGTACTATCTTTGGCTCACAGTCATTCATAATATTCAAAATATTAGAAAAACCATTACGATTAAACGGTAAGCTGACTGGTACTGCGATGATTTTAGCTTTTAGACAAGCAAAGAACGAAACGATAAAGTCTAGACCAGGTTCAAATAGCAATACTGCACGATCGCCACTATTTACAAGGTTTAGTAATATCTGAGCTTGATATTGAACTCGCTCGTTCAGATCTGCATACGTCAAAGCTTGAATACCACCCGACTGGCGTCCCAAATACTCGAAAGCGGTCTTAGCTCCATTTATTTTCGCGTGGGATTCCAAAGTTGCAATGATATTATCCGTACACATTACAGCCATAACTTACTCCGATTAATTATAATTAACCCTTCAAAGAAACCTGTTGTTTCAGAAATTCAACTTCTAGCTGGGGGTTTTAATAAAAATGAATATACTTTTTGTTTAAAATATAAATTCACATTATATTTTATGTGCGGGTGTTTTTTATTACACCTGTAAGTGTTAACAGGTTAGGCAACTTTTATTTAAAATTAAGAGCTTAGTTCTCTTTTATAATCATTTTTATTCAGTTAAAGATTACAAATTCTTGTAATTAATTAAACTTAAAAAGCTACCCTAATAGCCTCGATTTAGGAAATGTCAAGCTAATATTATTAAGTTTATCTAAACCACAAAACATATTGAGTTTGAATTTTCATTTTTTCTTAACTTTAGGTTCGTATTTTAGATAAAATTTATGATTTTACTGGTTATATACAATCTAACTAAAAACCACATTTAATTCCAGAACTTTTGACACCAATAAAAATCTTAATTTAATTATACTTAAACTTTGATTAAATACTTAAAAATAAATATACACATAGGTTGTAAAATTTATCTTACTTTCTGACCATAAAATAAAAGTTAAATTAAAATTAAGCATATTAAAAAGAACATTTTAATTTTGATAATTATTATATCTCAAACAAAAATTAAATTATTTATCTTTATTAAAATAAATAATTTTTTAAATTTAATTTAAAATATACATCACAACTATTTAACTTTAATATTATTTTTATTATAAACTTAGTTTTACAATAGTCCTAACATTACAGCACGAATTGCTGCTGAAATTTTATTATTCACATTTAGTTTTTGCATTGAATTACTCAGATGGAAATTTATGGTTCTTTCACTTACTCCAAGAATCTGTGCAATCTCAGCTGACGTTTTACCCTCAGCCGTCCAACGTAGTACCTCTTTTTCTCGGTTCGTTAAATATAGATTAAACTGAGAGAACTCAACATCATTTACAATTTTAGCAATGCTGGAATGTACAGTTTGAGTTAGCCAATACATATTTGTATATTGTGCCTTTTGTTCTTTTTCAGATAATTGGTCGCTGGATCTTGCCAAAGTTAGCATTCCACGTGTCCCAATGAAATCACGACTTGACTGTGCCCAACCAACATTTAAACCATAAGAACGCGCTTCCTCCCAGAAGTCTTTCTCTACTTGTGTATGAGTGTATTGACTTGACCAGACAAGAGGTTTCAGTGAAACCATACAGTGCTGAACAGTTGGGTCGACCTTAACATACTGCTGTTCCACATAGCGTTGCTGCCATGCTTGAGGATAATTATTCAGCATAATTGTTTTTGGTTCAGCAATAGATAATGGTGACTGCATACCATAAGCACAATAATCAAATCCAAGCTTTAATGCTGTCGATTTGACGACTTCAAATAATTGGTATTCATCTTGCACGATCAAAAATGCTGATAATAAATCCTCTTGCCAACTTTCCATTTGCTCTCATTAGACTCCGGCCAAAAATCATTTTTTGTTCAGTTTCATCTTATGAATCCAAGCAATCAAATTGAAGTATAGGCCTTATCTTTTACCCTTATTCCAATAAAGCGCTGCGAGAATCTAAAAGATTTTTAGGTACTAAAATATTTTGAACACCTATTCCTCTTTTATTGATTTCTCAATTGCAGATTTTGAATTCATCATTCAATTAACAACACTTTTAAGCCTAAATGGGTGCAAATTCTTCAGATAAACTAAATTTCTAAAAGCTTTTAAGGTTGTTATATTTCAGGTGCAGATTATGCTTGAAAAAAATTTTTTATAGGATGCATTTTATTCCAAAAAATAATTATTTTTAAATAAACACTAAGACTCCACTACTTATTATCAATGAGATATTTTTATTAATTTAATTTAATAATAACTTCTAACAACACCTAAAATTATGAAATTTTACCATTTATTATATATAGAAACTAAAAGCATCTACAATAATTTAAAAAATCAAATAATTACACCATAATCTGTATTGCTTATGATTATCCTTTCAATAATGAGAATAGATAATCCATATAAAGTTCATCATCGGTCGTATGATTTCGTAAATTTCAACAAGTTATTTTCGACTAAAGAACTAAAGTTACTCTATTCTCATATAAGTAAATCTTAATATCCAAGCACCCCTCTAATAAGGTCAGCTTAACGATATAGGCCATGGAATTATCTTTAACCTGTTAAATATGACAGTATTTCATTGGCAATAATTTATGTTATTTATCAGTAGAATTCCATTTTAGGTTACTTAAACAGGTAGCATGGTCAGCATACCCACTCACTTTCCAATCTCAGCAGATGGTTTTATTCGGATGAATGAAAACCAGCTTATGAACCACCCTCTCCGACACATCTTATCCATTGTTGAATCAATACAAATCGAAGATTCACAAATTTTCTATTATGGTTTTACTGAATGGGCAACACTAAAGACCCCTGCTTTAAGTACTGGATGGGACTGGGTATTCATTGAGCAAAATGGGTCCGCTAGCTTAAAACGAGTTGGTTTACCTCGAAGCAATATCATGATCGTTGATGTATCTGGTACAGATATTGGATTTGATGTGACTGGATCATTAATCGAGAAGAAAATCGACAGCCTGTTCTGGGAACAGTTCATTTATGCCCAAATCAATACAAGATTAGCAAAGTCTAAATTGAGCCCTAATTTCTCCTAGCAACCTGTAAATTTTTACAGTTACCGCCTTCCTAGCTGTTCAGTAAAGTCACATCAAAAATAAGTGGAAGCACTTGTAATGAATATTATTGCTGGATTTCAAAACAATTTTTCAGAAGGCTTATATACCAAATTTAAAAGTTACCGCTACAAGGTGTTTGTTGAACATTTGGGATGGGAGTTAAACTGTCCACATAATGAAGAATTAGATCAATTTGATAAAGTCGATACAGCTTATGTCGTCGCTCAAGATAGAGAGTCCAATATTATTGGTTGTGCCAGATTACTACCTACAACTCAACCGTATTTACTAGGTGAAATATTTCCTCAATTAATGAATGGAATGCCTATTCCCTGCTCACCAGAAATTTGGGAACTCTCAAGGTTTTCTGCCGTAGATTTCTCGAATCCACCTACCACAGCGACTCAAGCAGTATCATCACCTGTTTCGATTGCCATTCTGCAAGAAGCAATTAACTTTGCAAGAGAACAAGGTGCCAAACAACTTATTACCACCTCTCCTCTTGGGGTAGAGCGGTTACTACGCGCTGCTGGGTTTCGTGCCCATCGTGCAGGCCCACCAATCACGATTGATGGATATGCTATGTTTGCATGCTTGATTGAAGTGTAATTGGTTAAATCAAAGTCTAAGAATATTGGTGACATTGCAAAGATGATGGTCTTAAGCGGCAATCTCGTTTCACTCGCCAAATTTCAAAAGCCCTAGTCAAAAGATTAGGGCTTTTGAAATTTGAAAGACTCAAACTTAATATTAAGACTGCTCAGTAATTTTGGTTTTCAAATTTAATTCTGATTTTTTATGGTAAGCCTCATCAGTTTTAGTCTGCCAATCACGTGGCATAAATGAAGTCGATATAATCGCAACGATAGCCATAGATCCAATATAAATCATAATTAAATATGGATTACCCTGCCCGATACTTAAAAGTTTGGTCGCAATTAACGGCGCTAAACCACCACCAAGCACCCCAGCCAACTGTACCGAAATTGAAATTCCGCTATAACGAATTTCTGCTGGAAATTGACGTGCAAAAAGCTGAGCTTGCGGCGCATACATAATTGGAAAGACCACGCCAACTGCTAAAACAATTGCGGTCCAGACTAATACTGGATCTTTTGTGTTGAGCATGGTGAAAAATGGATAGCAATAAAGTGCCAATACGCATAAACCAAACATGAACATATTGCGTTGACCGACTTTATCTGACAAATGCCCACATAACGGTGTCATAAATAAAATGACTATTGCACCGCAAATGGTAGCAAACAAAATATCTTGGCGTGCGATCCCAAGTTGTGCAGTGGTATAAGCCAATGTAAAAGTTGAAGCAATATAAAACCATGCATTTTCGGCAGCGCGAGCCAAAATAATGGTGATGAGTTGCTTTGGATGGTTTTTAAAAACCTGTAAGGCAGGAACTTTGACTTCTTCAGACTGTTGTTTTACTTTTTCGAAATCTGGTGACTCTGGTACTTTCACCCGAATGTACCAACCTACTGCGAGTAAAATAATGCTGGCAAGAAATGGTAAACGCCACCCCCAACTAAACAATGCTTGCTCAGGTAATAACGACACCAGTCCTAATGCAATCGAGGCTAGCATTAAGCCACCACCCGTACTGGCTTGTGGCAAACTTCCCCAAAAACCCTTACCGCCTTCGGGAGCATGTTCAACGGCCATAAGCACCGCACCGCCCCATTCACCGCCCATTGCCATCCCTTGAATGAATCGTAAGACAACCAAACAAATTGCAGCCCAGTAACCAATTGATTCGTAAGTTGGTAATAAGCCAATCAGTACGGTTGGAATTCCCATGAGCATCAGAGTAAGTAGTAACATCGATTTACGGCCAATCTTGTCACCAAAATGACCAAAGACTAAACCACCAAGTGGACGGCCAATAAAACCAACGGCATAGGTAGCGAATGCCGCAAGTACACCTGTAAGTGGGTCTAAGTTAGGAAAAAATAGCTTGTTAAAAATCAGCGCTGCCGCCGCACCATAGATAAAAAAGTCATACCACTCAATGGTAGTGCCGACCATGCTAGAGATGCCTGCTAATCGATGTGACGACTTTTTAGGATGTGAACCGTTTCCATGTATTGATTGCATCATAATATCCTTTTTAGATTTTCTTGTTTTATCTTTTTTATGCTTATGACCAGCCCTGACCATAAGCATTTTCAGGTCTCGCTTTATCTCCTTAAGTTTTTTAGAGTTGCGTAATAAGGCTTAGCTCAATTTTTCTAAAATTGGCTCAAATTTCGAATTACGTTCTTGCCACTGTGGTTGTTTGTCTTTATCGACAATGAGAGCACGGACACCTTCAATAAAGTCACCATGCTCAAACCAAATGTCCTGTAAATCACGTTCAAGCTGCATACACTGCTGTAGCGAAAGCCCACGGCCTAAATGTTGCAGTTTCAAACTGGTTTGTTTGGCTATAAATGAGCGCTGCTGCAAAATGCTGAGCATCTTACTTGCCCAAGTCTTTAAGCTTTCATCTTGCTCATTTTCAAGACTTTGCTCAATTTCATCTAAATGCTGATATCCGAAGTGTTTACGGATGCCTTCGGCCAATTGTTTGAGTTCACTTTCGGCAGGGCGAGTAATAAATCGGGTAATGATGCGTTCAATTCCCTCTTTACTTAAACTTGGTGCCTCAACAAGAGCATCTTGCAAAGCTTGTAACTGCTCGCTTGGCACATGGTAGTCAATTAAATCGAGATAGAGCGCATCGCTGCTGCTGATCTGCTCGCCCGTAATTGCCATATAAACGCCAATATCATCAAGGCGAGACAGGAAATGCGTTGCGCCAACGTCTGGGAAAAAGCCAATCGCTGTTTCAGGCATAGCAAATCTGGACTTTTCACTGCTCACAACAATGTGACAAGCTTGAGCCAAGCCAAATCCGCCACCTAAAACATAGCCATCAAGCAAGACGATGACTGGCTTTGCATATTCACGCAGTATATCTAGCATTTTATATTCGGCACTAAAGTAGCCTTTGTAATCGGCCGTGCCATTTTTATAACTGTCGTAGAGATAGCGAATATCTCCACCTGCACAGAAGGCTTTTGGGCTATTTGACTTAATTAATACTGCCTGAATAGCAGCATCATTTCGCCACAGTTCCAATTGGGCACCAATACTTTTGATCATATCTAGCGACAATGCATTGAGATGAGTCACACGGTCTAAGGTAATAATGCCCAACTTACCTTGTCGCTCAATCATTAAGTGATTTTCTGTATTCATTTTATTGATCTCTTACTGATTTTTAAAATTTGGTTTTCGTTTTTCAACGAACGCCTGCATTCCTTCTTTTTGGTCAAATGTTGCAAATATTGAATGGAACATACGTCTTTCAAAACGCAAGCCTTCAGTCAGATTCACTTCAAAAGCTCGGTTAATGGTTTCTTTGAGCATCATATTTGCAGTTAAAGATCGTGCCGCAATTTTTTCAGCTGCTTGCAAGGTTTGTTCAAGTAATTCTTCTTTGCTAAACACACGTGCGACTAAACCACTTTGCTCTGCTTCTACAGCACCCATTTGACGAGCGGTAAAACACATTTCCATTGCTTTGGCTTTACCAATAGCATGAGTTAAGCGTTGTGTACCACCAATACCAGGAATTACTCCTAAGGTGACTTCAGGCAAACCAAACTTGGCATTGTCAGCACAATAGATAAAGTCACACATGAGTGCTAGTTCACAGCCACCACCTAATGCATAGCCACTCACCGCTGCAATTAAAGGTTTACGGCGCTGCGCAATACGGTCTGCAAGATGGAAAAAGTCATCAAAATAAATATCAGGAAATGCTAAATCAGCCATTTCTTTAATGTCGGCACCTGCGGCAAAAGCTTTTTCAGAACCTGCCAATACGATGCAACCAATTTCGCGGTCTTTTTCGAGCTGATCTAATGCCTGATTAATTTCACTAATTAATTCGCTATTTAAAGCATTGAGCGCTTGAGGGCGATTTAATGTAATCAGTCCAACCCCATTACGCTTTTCTAATAAAATACTTTGCCACTGCATTATTTATTCCTTGTTCTGATTTTATAGACTACGTGCAATCACTAAACGTTGGATATCGCTTGTGCCTTCGTAAATTTGACAAATACGCGCATCACGATAAATGCGTTCAATTGGGAAATCTCTGAGATAGCCATAGCCACCAAAGACTTGTAGCGCACTCGAGCACACGCGCTCAGTCATTTCTGAAGCAAATAACTTGGCCATTGAAGCTTCGTTGAGACACGGTTGACCTGCTTCTTTTAAACGCGCAGCGTAGTGAACCAGTTGTCTCGCTGCTTCAATTTCAGTTGCCATACTGGCAAGGCGAAATGCGATGGTTTGATGCTCAAAAATTGGTTTTCCAAAAGTAATACGCTCTTTGGCATAACGGGTCGCCTCTTCGAGCGCCGCACGTGCTAAACCGACTGCTTGTGCAGCAATACCAATACGTCCACCTTCTAAATTGGCAAGAGCGATTTTCAAGCCCTCACCTTCTTTACCCAGCATCAGGCTTTTATGGATGCGCACATCTGTCAGGGCAATCTGGCAGGTATCTGACGCATGCAGACCGAGTTTTTCTTCTACACGAATCACTTCATAGCCCGGTGTTTCGCGTGGGACTAAAAAGGCACTAATACCTTTTTTGCCCGCGCTCGGATCGGTCACGGCAAACACAATAATGACACCGGCATTATTACCCGAGGTAATAAACTGCTTAGCACCATTTAAAATGTAATCGTCGCCATCTTTCACCGCTCGGGTTTTAATGGCTCCCGCATCCGATCCTGTATGCGGCTCAGTTAAGGCAAAAGCGCCGATCATTTCACCTTGTGCCAGAGGTTTTAAAAAGCGTTCTTTTTGCTCGTCGGTACCAAACTTTAAAATAGGTACACAACCAACCGAGTTATGTACGCTCATGATGGTCGAGGTTGCACCATCTGCCGCCGCAACTTCTTCGAGTGCCAGTACATAGGCTAAGTTACCCGTGTCTGAACCGCCCCATTGCTCTGAAACAAGCATACCCATAAAACCGAGTTGGCCCATTTGAGCCAGAGTCTCTTTTGGGAAAGTTCCGTCTCGGTCCCAATCGCTGGCATTAGGCTTAATTTGTTCTTGGGCGAAACTTTTCGCCATGTCACGGATAAGTAATTGTTCTTCGGTAAATTGCATTATTATTTCCTTTACCCTGCTTTAGCTTGTTGTTTAGCAATTTCTTGATTACGCAATAAAAAGCGCTGAATTTTGCCACTTGGAGTTTTAGGTAATTCACTCACAAATTCAACTAAACGTGGGTAAGCATGAGCAGAAAGTCGTCTTTTAACAAATTGACTGAGTTCTTCAGCAAGTGTTTCTGATGGTTGAGTAGTCGCGGATAAAATCACGAATGCCTTAACCACTTCGGTACGGTCGGGATCAGGTACACCAATCACTGCTGCTTCAATGACAGCATCATGTTCAAGCAGAGCACTTTCTACATCGAATGGACCAATCCGATAACCCGATGTGGTGATTACATCATCGCTGCGTCCTACAAAGCTCATACTGCCATCGGCATGTAACTCGGCAGTGTCGCCCGTTAAGTAGTAGTGACCAACAAATGGCGATTTACGGCTTTCTTTATAGCCACCGAACCACATCATTGGAGACTGGCTAATATCGACCGCTAAAATTCCTGGTGTGTCTGGGGGAAGTTCTTCACCTTGTTCATTGACAATCGCAACGCGGTAGCCCGGACTTGGGAAACCTGCTGAACCAGCATGAATTTCATGTTTTAAACCATGATGATTACACACCACCATGCCGACTTCAGTTTGCCCATAGTGATCATAAATCGGAGCATCAAGCACTTGTTTAAACCAGCGAATGACTTCTGGATTCAGCGGCTCACCGGCACTGCTCACCACACGGAACTGCCCCTTTAACGGCGCCATTTGCGCTGGATCTGCTGCCATCATCATACGGTAAGCCGTTGGAGCACCTGCCAAGTTGTTAACTTTATAGTCTTTCACAATTTGGCATAGGCTATCTGTGCTGAACCCACCTTCATAGAACAAAGTAGCGTGGCCCAAGAATAACGGCCCAGTAATCGCATAGTACAAACCATATGCCCAACCCGGATCGGCAATATTCCAAAACGAGTCTTCTTCTGTTAAACCAATGGCATCTTGCATATATCGCCCAAAGGCAATCAGTGCTTTTAGTGGTACTTCTAATGGTTTTGCAGGCCCTGTAGTGCCTGAAGTAAACATGAGCAAGAAAGGATCTTGGATGCTACGCATGACTAGATCACATTGATCGGGTTGCTGCTTCACCTCATTCCAGAAGTTAAAATCACCTGCTTTAAGCAGAGTACCTTGTGCATCGGCCACCGTCACAATTGCAGGGCAATATTCAATTTCATCAAGCTTGCTACGGTTACCCATATCGGTCACCACTAGCTTACTTTGTGCAAGCTGAATACGATGCTCAATCGCTTTTGGGCCAAATGCAGTAAATAACGGTTGATAGACTGCACCAATTCGCCAAGCTGCCAAAATGGTTACAATCAGTTCAGGTGTTCTTGGTAATAAACCTGAAATACGGTCACCAGTTTTCACACCTTTTGCTTTTAAAAAGTTAGCAAACTGACTCGACCATTCTTTTAGTTCACGGAAGGTATATTGCTCTTTTCGTCCGTCTTTTCCTTGCCAGTACAGCGCAACTTTATCGCCATCTGCATGTCGATCACAGCATTCATAACAAGCGTTCAGTGCATCGAGTGAACCTGACAACATCTGTTTTGCAGTACTTTCCAAATCGAAAGCCTGTACAGCATTTTGATAATCCATCATATCTTTTCCCTCAGTCCGGATTTGTTGTTATTCACGACAGGGTTTGATTTATTGGTTTAAAGCCATCCTTTGGCTTTACCGTTATGCCTCTTGTGGCAGGTATTGCTGAATAATGCTCGAAAAATCGAGATTGGCATTACCACGCATACACATTTGCTGATAGAGCTGTTGCACCATGCCACCTAATACCACTGGCTGTTTGACTTGGCCCGCGGCCTCTACAGCGAGTCCTAAATCTTTTAGCATCAGCTGAGTCGCAAAGCCGTCTTGGTAACCTCGAGACGCAGGCGCATTTTCATTAATATACGGCCATGGATTACATACATCCGAACTCCAGCAACGACCGCTTGAGGTGTTAATGACGCCTGCCAATGCTTGTGGGTCGATGCCTAACTTCACACCAAGCGCCATACCTTCAGCAACAGCGGCCATTGAAATACCTAAAATCAGGTTGTTGCAGATTTTGGCAATTTGGCCTGCACCGACATCACCACAATGAACAATATTTTTGCCCATGTGGCTGAGCACTGGTTTTACTTCGTTAAAGGTTTGATCATCGGCACCTACCATAAAGGTTAAAGTTCCAGCTTGAGCACCAATGGTTCCACCAGAGACTGGTGCATCACAGATTTTAATATTTTTGCTATGCGCAACAGCCGAAATATCTTTGATGGTTTGCGGGTCAATGGTACTGCTATCAATGCATAAGCTACCTGCTTTTAGCACCTCCAATACACCATTTTCACCCAAGTAAACGTCTTTAACATGCTTTGCTGCAGGCAACATGGTAATGACCACATCAGCTTGTTTTGCTGCTGCCTGTGGGCTGTCGCAGACTATGCCACCTGCCTCGGCGAAGTGCTGAATAGCAACTTCACTGAGGTCATAACCATAAACTTTGATTCCGGCTTTTAGTAGGTTATGGGCCATTTTGCCGCCCATATTTCCTAGACCGATAAAGGCGATATTCATCCGTGATCCCCTTAACGTAAACTAATGGTTGTGTTTACACCGCCAACTTCATGGCTATCTTCAAACCAACGGCTAGTAATGGTTTTGGTCTGGGTATAGAACTGGACAGCCTGTTTGCCGTATGGTCCCAAATCACCCAGTTTTGAGCCTCTTGAACCTGTAAAACTAAAGAACGGCACAGGTACAGGAATTGGAATGTTGATACCGACTTGACCAATATCAATTAAGTTTTGGAAAGTACGTGCAATCGCACCGCTTTGGGTAAATAGACCTACACCGTTACCAAATGGGTTGGCATTGATAAGCGCAATCGCTTCATCGAGTGTATCTACACAAATAATCGAAAGTACTGGACCAAAGATTTCTTCTTTATAAATACGCATGTCGGTATTTACGCCACTAAAAATCGTCGCACCTACAAAGTTGCCCGACTCATAGCCTTGTACTTGCACATTACGACCATCAAGCAGAAGTTCTGCTCCTTGTTCAACACCGCTATTAATTAAATCAAGCACACGCGCTTTAGCACGTTTTGAAATGACTGGGCCAATGTCAGTATTTGGCTCATGGCCTGCGTTTACTTTTAAGGTTTTCGCTTTTTCAACTAACTCTTGAATCCATTGTTTGCTGTCGCCAACCATGACTGCAACAGACAATGCCATACAGCGTTGCCCAGCAGCACCAAATGCTGCACCCACCAAGGCATTTAGCGTTTGTTCTTTATTGGCATCTGGCATGACAACCACATGGTTTTTTGCACCCATCATTGATTGCACGCGTTTGCCATGTTGTCCTGCAAGGTTATAAACATGTGTGCCAACCGCAGTTGAACCCACAAATGAAATCGCTTTAATGTCTTTATGGGTACACAAGCGGTCAACCACTTCTTTGCCACCATGCACAACGTTGAGTACGCCTGCTGGAATACCTGCTTGAATCGCAAGTTCAACCAGCATCATGGTTGATAACGGGTCTTGTTCTGATGGTTTTAAAACAAAGGTGTTGCCGCACACAATTGCCATTGGGAACATCCAAAGTGGAATCATGGCAGGGAAATTAAACGGCGTAATACCAGCACAGACACCCAAAGGTTGCTGCAAAGTATATGTGTCTACGCCACGTGCTACACCTTCGACATATTCGCCCATTTGTAAAGTGCCGATCGAACAGGCATGTTCAACCACTTCTAAACCACGCTGAATATCACCTTCAGCATCGGCCAAAGTTTTGCCTTGTTCAGCAGTCAATACCTGTGCAATTTCCTTCATGTTGGCACGAATTAAGTCTTGTAACTTAAGCATAATGCGCATACGTGCCTGAATTGGGGTTTGACGCCAAGAAGCAAAAGCATCTTGTGCAGATTGAATGGCAGCATCGACTTCTTGAACCGTTGCAAATGGTACGCGACCAATCACTTCCTGAGTCGCAGGGTTAACAATGTCTTGCCATTCCTGTGTTTTAGATTCGATAAACTGTCCGTTAATAAGTAATTTAGCGGTTTCCAATTCGATTTTTTGGATTGTGTTCATAACCTCTCCGTAGGCCATATTTTTATTGTGTTCAGTTATTAGAAAATACTGATCTATGTATTTTCTTTATTCAGGTTTCATTTGAGACTAACAAAGAAAGCTTTGACCACCAACGCAAATTCATGCACGATTGTTGTGCAAATATGCACAGGGACAATAACAAAAATGAAAGTGGATTGGGATCATCTACAGTTTTTTCTGGTTTTGGCTCGCACTAAAACCTTAACCAATGCTGCACGTATTATTGGTGTCGAGCATAGTACGGTGGCTAGACGAATTCAGGCTCTAGAACTTGCTTTGGGTACAACGTTGTTTAAACGTGAAGCAACAGGCTATGAGCTGACACTCGAAGGCATGGCTCTTGTTCCTCGAGTTGAGCAAATGGAACAAGCTTTCTTACAAATTGAAAAACCACATCAACCATTGCAAGGTCGTGTGCGAATTGGCACACCTGAAGGTTTTGGCACTGCGTTTTTAGCACGTTTACTGGCTGAGTTCTCTATTCAATACCCACTGCTGACCATCGATCTGATTCCAGTGCCAAAAATGATTAAGCTCTCCCACCGTGAGGCAGACATTGTCGTGTCGATTGAGCGCCCAACCTCGGGGCCTTATATCATTACTCGCTTGTCAGACTACTGCTTAAAAATTTATGGCAGCCAAAACTATCTAGCGCAAAACCCACCCATTCGCGGTTTGGAAGATTTAACTCAGCATCGCTTTGTAAATTATATTGATGATCTGGTGTATAGCCCAGAGTTGTATTGTTTAGAACGGCTCCCATTAAAGCTGAATGCTAACTTTCGCAGTAGCAGCATTTTGGCCCAACAAATTGCAGTGAGTGCTGGTGCAGGGCTTGCGATTTTGCCCAAGTTTCTAGCAGACGATAAACCTGAGCTCGAAGAGGTGTTAGAGCAGCAAGTTCGTTTTACTCATACCTTCTGGATGCTAACCTTTGTTGATTTACAGCACGAACCACGCATTAAACTGGTCTGGGATTATTTACGTAAACAAGCCGATAAATATCAACACTTACTGGTTGATTAGACATCTCAATAAAAAAGCCAATCAATCATGATTGGCTTTTTGGGTAAATCGAGAAATGATTATTAAAAGACTTCTCGGCCTAGTTTTTTCATACGCGGTTTATAGAATGCATAATAGGTAATGCCCAAAACCACCAACCATACCGGGCTAACGTAGAGTGCTTTTAATGTATCTGGCTCTAGTGCCAAAATCACTAAAGTGAACAAGAAAAATGCAATAACCACATACGCCATTAACACGCCACCTGGCATTTTAAAGGTTGATGCTGCGTGAAGCTCAGGACTCAACTTACGGTAACGTAAATAGCATGCCATGATCAGAAGCCATACACTAATAAAGAGAATCACACAGAGTGAACTTGCCAAAGTAAATGCTTCCATGGTGTTTGGAACAAAGTATTGAAGCACTGCCCCGCCCATAATAAAAATACATGAGAAGATTAAACCATTGGAAGGTACGGCACGTTTTGATAAACGTCCCAATGCACTGGGCGCCTGACCATCTTTCGATAAACCGAACAGCATACGACTGGTTGAAAACACACCACTGTTCATTGAAGACATCACTGAAGACAGCACCACCAAGTTCATGATGATGGCTGAAACAGGAATACCCGCATTTAAGAACAACTCAACAAATGGGCTTTTATCTGCACGAATGTGATCCCAAGGTGTTACTGACATCACCACAAAGAGTGCCAACACATAGAATAGAATAATACGTACAGGAATCGCGTTAATTGCCTTCGGTAGATTTTTCTCTGGATCTTTGGTTTCAGCAGCTGTTGTACCAATCAGCTCAACACCAATAAAGGCAAATACGGCAATCTGGAAACCTGCCAAAAATCCGCTTACGCCTTTTGGAAATATGCCGCCATGCGACCACACATTACTTACACTCACAACCTCACCATGCGGAGCTTGAAAATGAGTAAGGAGCATATAACCACCGACTCCAATCAGGCCAATAATGGCCAAAATCTTAATGAGTGCGAACCAAAATTCAACTTCACCAAACAACTTCACCGTAAGAAGGTTAAGCCCTAAAATGAATAGTACACAGCCTGTACTAATCATGGCTTGTTGCATGGGTGAGAAACTGGCGCCTTCAGGCAGCCAGAAACTTAAATAGTTAATGACCGCAGACAAGTCAGCAATACCGACCAGTACCCAGCCTAACCAATAAGTCCAGCCTATATAATAGCCAGCCCATGGTCCAATCAAATCATATGCCATATCGACAAATGATTTGTAATGTAAGTTGGCAAGCAGTAGTTCACCCAATGCGCGCATCAGAAAAAAGAACATGCCACCAATTATCATGTAAATCACGAGGATTGAAGGACCTGCGAGGGAGATGGTTTTGCCCGAGCCCATAAATAGACCGGTTCCAATTGCACCGCCAATTGCAATCATTTGTAAGTGGCGATTATTTAATTTCCGTTGTAAATGATCAGGGGAGCTTGCCTCATCGGAATGATGAACCATTGTCATATTAGAAGTCCTTTTTATATTTTGCTTAACTTAAAATCAGCAACCTATAGGGAGAAAAACGAACCGTATATCGTGGGTTGCTGAGTCTATACCTCAGGACAAGATGTTCAAGTATATTTTTTCCTTAATTGATAAATCGTTTGTCCTGTTTTTTTTAAGTCACATTATTTATGTACTGCCTTCACGGCAATTTTAATTAACATATCTGGATTCTCCAGATTAGCCGAAGTTTAGCATGTGATAATGCTATATGTACTTTGCCAACACCCTCCAAATTGCACTGATGAGTTAAAAATAAACAATATTATTCCGATAAAAAATCCAATAAAAATAAAAAAAGCCAATCATGATTGATTGGCTTTTTAATAAAACTTAATGATCGTTGACGA
The DNA here is from genome assembly GCF_001990725.1 of Acinetobacter genomosp. 33YU. Taxonomy (NCBI): domain Bacteria; kingdom Pseudomonadati; phylum Pseudomonadota; class Gammaproteobacteria; order Moraxellales; family Moraxellaceae; genus Acinetobacter; species Acinetobacter genomosp. 33YU. Next base: position 75,042 of record NZ_LFZQ01000017.1, read on the forward strand.
ATTCACGTCCTAGCTTTTTCATACGTGGTTTGTACAACATATGATAGGTAACACCTAAAATGACTAGCCATACTGGACTGACATACAGAGCTTTTAAAGTATCTGGCTCTAGCGCCAAGATAACCAAAGTAAAAAGCATGAATGCCAAAACCACATAACTCATCCAAACGCCACCCGGCATTTTGAAAGTCGATTTTTCATGTAATTCAGGACGTAATTTGCGATAGCGTAAATAGCACACCATAATGAGACTCCAGACACTAATGAATAGAATCACACACAGTGAACTTGCCAAAGTAAATGCTTCCATGGTGTTTGGAACAAAGTACTGAAGCACTGCCCCGCCCATAATAAAAATACATGAGAAGATTAAACCATTTGAAGGTACGGCACGTTTTGATAAACGACCAAATGCACCCGGAGCCTGACCGTCTTTTGATAAACCGAACAGCATACGGCTGGTTGAAAACACACCGCTGTTCATTGAAGACATCACTGAAGACAGTACCACCAAGTTCATGATGATCGCAGAAACTGGAATACCCGCATTTAAGAATAACTCAACAAACGGGCTTTTATCTGCACGAATGTGATCCCACGGGGTTACTGACATCACAATAAATAGCGCCAACACATAGAACAGAATAATACGTACCGGAATCGCATTAATTGCTTTAGGCAAGTTTTTCTGTGGATCTTTGGTTTCAGCAGCCGTTGTACCTACCAGTTCCACCCCGACAAAAGCAAATACAGCAATCTGGAATCCTGCCAAGAAGCCTTCTGTACCTTTCGGGAATAAACCGCCGTGTGACCAGACATTACTGATGCTTGCAACAGCGCCTTGTGGAGCTTGGAAATGGCTGAAAATCATGTAGCCACCCACTCCGATCAGACCAATAATCGCCAGAATCTTAATAAGTGCAAACCAGAATTCAATTTCACCAAATAGGCGTACAGTCAGTAGGTTAAGGCCCATCACAAACAATACACAGCCTGCACTAATCATGGCTTGTTGTGTTGGAGAGAAGCTTGCTCCATCGGGCAACCAGAAGCTCAAATAGTTAATGACCGCTGAAAGGTCCGCAATACCGACCAGCACCCAACCTAACCAATAAGTCCAGCCCAAATAGTAACCGGCCCAAGGACCAATCAGGTCATGAGCCATATCAACAAAAGATTTGTAATGCAGATTTGCAAGGAGTAACTCACCCATTGCACGCATTAAGAAAAAGAACATGCCTCCAATAATCATATAGATCAAAAGGATTGAAGGACCTGCGAGGGAGATTGTTTTACCCGAGCCCATAAATAGGCCGGTTCCAATTGCACCGCCAATAGCAATCAGTTGTAAATGACGGTTAGACAGTTTTCGTTGCAGATGATCAGGAGAATTTTCTGCATCTGAATGACGAGCCGTTGTCATATTAAAATTCCTTTTTGAATTCCTTTGTTAAGATCAGCAACCTATGGCGAAAATCGAACCGTATGCCATAGGTCACTGAATCTGTTCACCAAAAAATGACTGGATAAACCGTATCTATCTTCCTTCTGTTAGATACATCATCATTTTTGGAGTAAAAACGAATTACTTTTGTGCTGCCGTCACGGCAATTTCAATTAACCAATTTGGATTGACCAAATCGGCCTGAATTGTGGCACGCGATGGAGCAACACACCCTTTTAACCAGTCAACCCAAATTGCATTTACGGTTGAAAAGTCAGAAAGATTTTTTAAATAGAGCTGCGCAGAGAGCAAGCGAGATTTATCGGTATCAGCAAGTGCCAAAAGTTCATCAATCGTTGCAAGAATTTCACGAGTTTGGCCTGCCACGTCTTGCTCGGTATTTTTAGGTACCTGACCTGACAAATAAACCACTTTGTTAAAAACAGTCACGGCGCTCATGACTTCGTTAGTGTTAATCTTTTGTATATCTGAATTAGACATTCGGATTTCCTTATACCTGATTAATAAATTGAACACGGGCAGTGACGGCACACATCAGTTCATAGCCCACCGTACCGGATGAAACTGCGACATCATCAATAGGTAAAACGACGCCTGTACTTGATTGGCCCCAAAGTACAACTTCACTGCCGACTTTGGCACTCTCAATGCCCGTTAAATCGACTGCCAACATGTCCATGCTGACACGGCCAATTGTACGAGTGCGGACAGAGTCCACTAAAACAGGCGTGCCTGTGGGTGAAATACGCTGATAACCATCGGCATAGCCGCAAGCGACAATCCCAATCGTCATGGGTTGCTCTGCCACAAAGTTTGAGCCATAACCGACGCTTTCATTCGGTTCTAAATGCTGAACGGAAATAATTTCACTGCGTAAGCTCATGGTCGGTTGTAAGCCCCAATCCGCAATACTATGGGTCGGGTAATCTGGCGAGCTGCCATAGAGCATGATGCCGCTACGGGCATAATCTGATTTGAGCTGGTCTTGATAACGCAGAATTGCCGCACTATTACTTACCGATCTTTCACCCGGTAAATCTTTTACAATTTCTTCAAAAGCATTGATTTGATAATCAATACCTTGCTGGCCGAAACGATCACCATCTGCATCTGAAAAATGCATCATGTGCGTAATCTTGGATACGTTCGCCAAGTTGTTTAAACGTTCCCAAGCCTGAACATAGTGCTGTGGTTTAAAACCAAGACGGTTCATTCCACTGTTCATTTTCAAAAAAACATCAAATTGGGCCGCATAAGGATGCTTTTCTACCCACTCGATTTGCGCTTCACTATGAATGGTGAAACTAAGCTGATACTGCACACAATCAAATAAATCTTGAGGAGAAAAAACTCCTTCGAGCAATAAAATTGGACCTGTCCAACCTAGAGCACGAATTCGTTTTGCCTCATCAAGATCAAGTAAGGCAAAGCCATCTGCTGCTTTAAATGCTTCATAAACACGTTCAATGCCGTGTCCATAAGCATTGGCTTTTACAACGGCAAAGACCTTACTGTTTGGCATGGCCTTGCGTACCACCGCCAAGTTATTTTGTAAGGCTTGACGGTGGATGACTGCGGTAATAGGACGAGGCATGATTTACTTTCCTAACGTCCGTTATGCAGCATGTGCGTGTGAATAACGCTGAATTGAAAGGCCATCGGTACTGATATCAGTCTTATGATTCAATACGATGTCACTGATTAATTTTCCTGAACCACATGCCATGGTCCAGCCTAAAGTACCGTGACCTGTATTCAAGAACAGATTTTTGAAGCGAGTCGCACCAATAATTGGAGTGCTGTCTGGAGTCATTGGACGTAAACCTGTCCAGAAAGACGCCTGTGCCATATCACCACCCGGGAACAAGTCCTGAGTCACCATTTGCAAGGTTGCACGGCGGTCTTCGTTTAGACCTAAGTTAAAGCCACTTAACTCTGCCATACCACCTACGCGGATACGTTGGTCAAAACGAGTAATCGCAATTTTGTAGGTTTCATCAAGCACTGTAGATTGCGGAGCAAAAGCAGGGTCAATAATAGGAATCGTCAACGAGTAACCTTTGACAGGATATACAGGTAACTGTAGATCGAGTGGTTTCAAGAAATCACGTGAATAACTACCAAACGCTAGTACATAACGATCTGCGGTTAAGACCTTACCATTGACCTGAACGCCCTTAATTTGATCGCCTTCAACAATCAATTTCTCTACGTTCTGATTAAACTGGAAGTTAACACCCAACTCTTTAGCAATTTGAGCTAAAGCATTGGTAAATAAATAACAGTCACCTGTTTCGTCATTTGGTAAATGTAAACCACCAACAAGTTTATCTTGTGCATTTGCCAACGCTGGTTCTACACGACCAAGTTCGTTACCATTTAATAATTCGTAGCTTACGCCGCACTCTTGTAGCACGCTAATATCGCGTTGAACCGCTTCCATTTGTGCTTCTTTACGGAATAACTGCAAAGTACCCTTCGCACGGTTTTCGTAGTGAATACCCGTATCTTTTCTAAGTTCACGTAAGCAGTCACGGCTGTATTCAGCCACGCGCATCATACGTTCTTTGTTTACAGCATAGCTTTGTGGATTACAGTTTTTTAGCATTTGCGCCATCCACTGTAATTGCCACATGCTGCCATCTAAATTAATCGCAAGCGGTGCATGGTGTTGGAACATCCATTTCACAGCTTTAAAAGGAATTCCTGGTGCTGCCCAAGGAGTCGAATACCCAGGCGAAATTTGACCTGCATTACCAAAACTTGTTTCTTCAGCAGGACCTGACTGGCGATCAAGAACAGTGACCTCAGCTCCTTGTTGAGCTAGATAATAGGCACTTGCCACTCCAATAACGCCGCTACCTAAAACAATTACGCGCATTTCCATTCCCTCACGCACACCAGTTTATTTCACTAGTATATTTCTGCTTCAATAGTTTATTTCACTGTTTTTCAGGCTATAATCTAGGTAAATTTATGTTTTTCTCACGAGAATTTTAAAAAAAGAGGAAATATCTATGCGCCCCCTAGATCGTATAGATCGCATGATTCTGGACATTTTGCAGCGTGAAGGACGAATTGCGATTAGTGAATTGGCATCGAGAGTCAATCTCTCTACCACCCCCTGTTCAGAGCGTGTAAAGCGTCTCGAACGCGATGGCATTATCATGGGTTATTACGCTCGGCTAAACCCAGCCTACGTAGACCGTAACTTGCTTGTCTTTTTAGAAATTAAGTTATCCGCCAAATCAGGCGATGTATTTGATCAGGTTGCCAGAGACTTAGTCGAAATTCCGGAAGTACTCGAATGTCACCTTATTTCAGGTGAGTTTGACTACCTTGTAAAAGCGCGCTTAAAAGAAATGAGCGCATACCGCCGCTTATTGGGAGATCTTTTAAAGAAACTTCCCGCTTCGGCATCTTCACACAGTTATGTGGTCATGGAAGAAGTGAAAGAAACTCTGTATTTAGATGTAAGCAAGTAAAGCGAGCATTATTGAACTCGCTTTACTCACATTTTTGAAATTAGAAATATTTTAAAATCGAAATGTGCTTATTTTGATGTTTGAACTTAGAGAACCATTTAACCGCTGGATAGAGTGCAAAAGACAGCACAATCGTGATTAACCACAGCATCCATACATGATTGACCGACAAATAGTTTCCGTAGTTAGCTCCCCACACACTGAGCACAAATACATACATCAGTTTCAACACATATAGATGCAGTAAATAAAAGAACATTGGCACCGAGCCAAACACGACCAAGGGTTTTAGAAATGAATATTGCTGCATACGTTCAAAAGCAGTCAGTACAATTAATCCGATCCCAACATTTAGCAAAATAAACAATAAAGACGGTGGATATTTGGTGAGGTTAAAAAAGCTCATTAACGTCAGTTGTAATGACTCAAAATGCTGCCACGGTTGGTCACCATAGACGTTGATAAAACGCAATAAAACAAATAGCCCAATACTTGCTAAACCAAGGCTAAGTAAAGCACGGTCTCTTTGCTTTGCTGTATATTTTGAACTAAAGAACTGACCTAAAACATAGCCTAATAAGATCACACCAATCCAAGGTAAAACAGGGTAACTTGTACGAAGCTTAATACCCGCAAACTCAAGCCAGCCACGTTCATGTAAAACGAACCATATATTCTGTAGGATGCCTTGCGAGAAGTGCACAGAATCTAATAAGTTGTGTCCAAAAATAATGACTAACGCTACACCAGCAAGAACTGGCAAAGGCAAACTTACACAGCAAGCCAGCACCACCATACTAATACCGATCGCCCAAATCACCTGTAAGTAAATGACTTCAGGTGGAAAAGTCGCTGTCCATGCAAAATTCACAAGGGTAAGCTCTAACACAATTAAAAATAAGCCGCGTTTTAATAGAAAGGCACGCGTTTGTTGTAAGTCCTGTTTTTTGGACTGAAATAAAAATGCAGAAATACCCGTTAGAAGTACAAAAACCGGAGCGCAAATATGTGCCAATAATCGACTGCCAAATAATGCTGGTTCTGTTACTGTTACGTCCATTGGATCGGTAACTTGTTTATGTAAATAGAAAGTTTCTCTTACATGGTCGAGCAACATAATCAGGATGACCAAACCACGCAATGCATCAATCGACTGTAAACGTTCAATATTTTTTTCTATAGGCATAGCGGTAATAAACAAAATAATGTAACGTTATACTATTACATTATAGTTCTTTTGTCTTTCATGGCTGATTATTTATGCAACACAAATTAGGATTGTTGTCTTCATTAGGGTTATCTTTTATATCAACATTCTCTTGGGGAGACGAAACCTCAACAGTACTTGAGACCATACGCGTTCAGGCTGAAAGTACCCAAGAAGGTGTGAGCCAAAATAGCTCGGCGACTAAATTTACTCACGATGTTTTAGATGTTCCTTTTAACCGTGCTTATGTTTCAAAACAAATGATGGAACAACAAGACGTTCAACGGATTGATGACGCATTAAGCTTGGTGAGTGGGGTTTTTCATCAAAACAGTTTTGGTGGCGGCTTTTGGGATAACTACTCTTTCCGTGGTTTTAGTACCGATCCCAATTTAGGTGCTTCTATGATTCGAAACGGCTTGAGTGTCAACCGAGGGATTAGTGCGCCAAAAGATGTCGTAAATATTGAATCTTTAGAGTTTTTAAAAGGGCCAATGGCTGCTCTATATGGTCGCGGCGAAACTGGTGGTTTGCTTAACCTCAACAGTAAAAAACCGCAGTGGGAAAGCGAAAGTGAAGTTAACCTACGTGCCAATACCCAAGAACAATATCGAATTAGTCTAGAACACACGGCGCCAATTAACGATGAACTGGCCTATCGTGTAGCAGTGGCTCACGAAGATAACCAAAGCTTCCGTGATCATGTCAGTAGTGAACGCTGGTTCTTTTCACCACAGTTCACATGGAAAATTTCAGACCAGACACAACTCGACTTTGACAGTGAATTTACAGAACATAAAGGAACCTTTGACCGTGGTGTCAGCACAGTCAATCACCAGTTTGTGATGGACCCGAAAACCTTTACAGGTGAACCTGACGACGGCGATTTGAAAATAAAAGATTACTTTTACCAATTACGTCTGAGTCACGAATTTAACCCTGACTGGAAGCTAAATAGTGCTGTCAGTTATAAAGATGCCAAAATGGTCGGCTTTGCAACCGAACCTCGTCGTATGCAAGCCGATGGCCGTACTTTAGAGCGTCAACGTCGCTATCGTGATTATACAAGTCAAGATGTTCTGGCTCAGACAGAGTTACTTGGCAAGGTTGATACTTCGTGGGCGCGCCATGAAATTTTGCTTTCAACCGAACTTGGTCAACTCGACTATAAACAAAACCAGCTTCGTCGTAATCACAGCACAAGCTCACCAAACACAATTGATATTTACCAACCTGAATATGGCAAATATGTACCGAACTTAGCTCCGTTTACCAATACCAAAGAACAGCAGCGTTACTTTGCACTCAATATTCAAGACCAGATCTTCTTTAATGATCAATGGAGTGTGCTATTTGGCAATCGTTTTGATCAGGTCGAACAAGACTTTAAAAATCATCTAACTCAGACTGAAAGCAACCAGACGCTTCACCAAAATAGTCCGCGTTTCGGAGTAAATTTTAAAGCCTCTGAGCAATGGGCGTTTTATAGCAACTATGGCCGCTCATTTGCCATGAATAGTGGTATGAACCGAAATGGTCAGACTTTTGCCCCTGAAAAAGGCGAAAGCTACGAGGTTGGCACCAAATATAAATTGAATGACCAAAGTGTGCTGAGTCTCGCTTTGTTTAAAATGAAAAAACGAAATGTACTGACAACCGACCCAATTGACAGTAACTTTCAAACTGCAGCAGGCGAAGTGAGCAGTAAAGGAATTGAGTTTGACTTAAATAGTCAAATCACTGACCGTTGGTTCGTCAATGCCAACTATAGCTATACCGATGCGCAAATTGAAAAAGACCAAGACTTGCCAAAAGGTGCCCGTCTGAGCAATGTGCCAAAACACCAAGGTGCTGTAAGTACCAATTATGAGTTTCTACAAGAAGGCTCAACAAAAGCAGGTGTAGGTGCCAACCTTACTTATGTGGGCGAACGTAGCGGACATAACCTTGATAATGGCTTTAATTTACCAAGCTATACCCTCGTAAACTTAAATGCTTACTATGCTCCATCTGACCGCTTACGTTATCAGCTGAACGTAAACAACCTATTTGATAAAACCTACTATGTCTCAAGCTACAGCGATTTATGGGTTCAACCGGGTGAGCCACTGAATGCTTCAATCTCGGCACAGTGGAAGTTTTAATTCATCTATAAAATAAAAAAGCCCGAATTATTTCGGGCTTTTTTATTAGAACATGCCATTTTCATTCACAAACTGTTCGGGCTGCATTTGCCCGATATCCCAAAGCTCAGCAATTTTTCCATTTTCAAAACGGCAAATATGAACCACAGCCACAATGGTAAGTTTGTCATTCATTTGCATTTCAAGTTTCGAATGCACAGCGACTAAAGTCCCATCTTCAATGACATGCTGAACATCAAAGACTTTGTTGGGATTTTCAGCCGCGCTTTCACGCATACCTTCCTTCAACGAAGTTGCATCACCCGCATAATAAGGGTTGTGATGCTTGAAGTTAGGTGCAGTGTAATTGCTGTAGGCTTCATCAACTTCGCCTGCTGCGGCAAGTTCTAAAAACCGTACCGCAATTTGTTTTTGAGACAAGTTCATGAGTATCTCCTACTCTTTTTAGACCTTATTGTAAGAGGTCGTCTTCTTCACTTTCTTCCTCAAAGACATAGGCCATACAGCCCCATCCGTCATATTCACCCTGAAATTTTTCAGCGATGCTGGCAAACCATTCCTCTAAGTCAACAATGTCTGAATACTCAGGTTCCATGTTCACGAAGATGGTAATCACCCACTCATTTGGCTCAACAGAGTCATCTTGGAAAAGTGAAACTTTTTGTTCTTGGTAAAGTAAATAGAGTGCACATTGCTCTGCATTTTTTTGATCTTGAAATGCAATTGAAAATTCAATTTCATGCAGCTCGGTTAAATCATCCCCATCTTCAGCCATTTGCCAAAGTACATTGCCGTTATCGTCATCTGGAAATTGTTCGTAGTCACGAGTCATAAAGTGATCCTTGTTGTTGTCGCAGTATTAATATTATTCGGACTTAGAATACCCGACTTTTATTGCAGTTTGGGTATATATTCCGTTCCCAGTCGCATCAAATTGAATTTTTAATTGTATGTAAATTTTAAAAAGGCACTTGGGATTGAATGACTACATCTGTGCCTTTCAATGGATGCTGAAACGCCAGATAGGCAGCATGTAAAGCCATACGGCTTAAGTGAAAACGTTTAGGTTCAGGATGATATAACTTGTCACCCATAATCGGATGTCCAATGTGCATCATGTGCACACGTAGCTGGTGCGAACGGCCTGTGACTGGTTCAAGTAACACTCGCGTTTGATCTGTTTTTTCATCATAGGTGAGAGGCTGAAACAAGGTTTTAGCATGTTTGCCCAATTCAAAATGTACAATTTGTCTTGGACGATTTTCCCAGTCAGTAATGAGAGGAACTTCAACACTGCCCTCTTCTGTGACTTGGCCTTGCACCAAAGCAATATAATGTTTTTTGACTGTTCTGGCCTGAAACATTTTACTTACCGCAACCTCTGCATCACGGTGCTTGGCAAACATAAGTAGGCCCGACGTCGCCATATCTAAACGATGCGTGACTTTAGCCAAAGGGAACTTTTCTAACACCCGTAAATAAGCGCTATCATGATGCTCAGGTAGGCGACCCATCACAGACAACAATCCCGCAGGTTTATCAACCACAATCAAATCGTCATCTTCAAATAAAATTGAAAGCGGATCTTGTGGTGGAGCGTAAACAAAGTTGTCGTTTAAAGGCATGGTCGTAGAAACAGCAATGGAGCATGGCGGCAAATCATAAAGAAATTTCAGACCGACCGCAAAACAATCTATAAGCTTTCATCATGTTCCACGTGAAACTCGAAAAATCTTTATCGCTTTTTATTCATTTCAGCTAAAAGATCGAGCTGAATTTCTTGAATATGCGCAAGCCTTTCCCATTGATGCGATAAAAGATGGTCCATTTTTTCATGTAAATGACGAATCTCAAGCTCGGCTTTTAAATTAATTTGATAGTCGTGTTGAGAGCGCAAACGGTCTTTGGCTTCTTGACGGTTTTGACTCATCATAATGATAGGCGCCTGAATTGCCGCTAAGCATGACAAAACCAGATTAAGTAAAATAAATGGATAAGGGTCGACAGGACGTACCACCATCACCACTGTATTTAGAATAATCCAAGCAATTAGAAAAATAGCAAAGCAAATCAGGAAAGCCCAACTACCACCAAATGTCGCGATCTTATCTGCTAATTTTTCCCCAAACGTCCATTTTTGATCGAAGTCGGATTCGGTATTTCGGCTAATCAGCTCATGGCGTTGCATGCTACCAATCACTTCGTTTTCTAAATTAGTTAACTCGCCTTTTTCGGAACGTAATAGTGATTGAACGTATTTAATTCGATAATCTGCCAGATCTGCTCGACAAATAAAGCTTGAGAAAGACCAATCCGGATGATCTTGAATAATTTCCTCACTAATCACATTCCGAATGACTTCACCCGAAACTAGATCTTTTAACGGGAAATTCTTTCCGCATACGGCGCATTGGCGACACTGGTTTTTATTCTCCATTTTATACAGCTCGCAATTATGATCATAAGGATATTATATAGGTGATTTCAGGTGACAACATCGTAAATAAAAAGAATGCTTTAACCCAATATTTGTAAAGTTGCTGGCACTATTTTTCGATGTGCAGGAATCACAGGAACCATGTACAGTCTTCCAAGCCAATTTTTAATATGTACTACTGTGGTTATGGTGAGTACTTGAGTCTTTTCATTCTTATAAACAGATAAAGTCACATTTAAGTGCTTGTCATCGTCTCCAATCACTAATTCATTTTCGGTACGTTGCCTTAAGGTAAAAATTCCAATTCGGTCGCCTGCAACATACTCATTTTCTTTTTTATTTGAATCAATCTGTTTGAAACTTCCTAAGTCTTTAAGCCCAATTTTTGAAGTAATTTTATTACGCATATTCATGCTCCACTCTATCCACGCTGGAGTGTGTTGAAATAACTTAATAAGTTGTTGAAATACATTCAGGTCGGGCTGACCCAGCACAATACTCCACGAGTCGTGGAAGTAAGCATTGTTCAGTTGAGATGAGATTTGGCTGTCGCTAGGTAAAGCAGAAAGATAGGGCTTATTCATAAATTATATTCTTGTAAAGTATCGTTTTTATTATAGAGAATTTTTTAGGGTGTCAAGGGAAAACATCTATGGTTTACTTCAACAATTATAACTTTGTAAGTTAGAACCTTTTGCCTATAAACTTTTGATCTATAGCGTCCTAAGCCGAATCGAGACCTTTTGGGTGAGTACACACTAACGTTATACGTTTTGGTGCATGCTACTCTTTTCGATCCCTATCACACCCTTGAGATATAGTTTAGCCAGCACCCTGCGGGATTGTTTTTCTAAGAAAAGCTAATTTTTAATATTTTTGGGAATTTTTACGTCATTAACCAAATTTAAAAGAATTTATTCCCATTTACCCATAATTAGTTATATTTAAATTCCACTTTATTTGTATTTTTCGGTTTATTTTACCAAAGCATTAACCGTTTTGAGCAATTAAGCACCAGACTATAAAAAGAATCTAACGCCAGTAAAGTATGATTTATCTATGTAGAATCTCTTGTGTTTAGGTCACAAGAGAACTCTACTTTTCATTCCAGCTATTTACACTTATTCGTTATATTAAACTTTGGAGATTCGTTGAAACTCACTAAGGTAAAGCTTCTATCGGTGAAGTTTTCTGTATCTTCATTAGGCGTATGAAAAAACCACTCTGAAATACCATTATTTTTTAAAATAACCTCAAAGTTAAAATTACTTCCCATATTCTTATCTTGGAAATACACCTCATACTCATTAGGCTTAATTTTCAAAGTTTTAGTTACTTTATAAAATGGTTGATCAGGGGTATCAAATGAGAATTTAATGGACTGATTCTTTTGATCAAAACTTACAGAATTAATATTCGTAGAGCTTTCTTTCTTATTCGCCTCTAGAGTACAGTCATAGATCCATTTCTCTGGTTTATCTTTATAAATATAATAATTATTCCTTGCTTGAAACTTTGAAAAAAACTCACCCACAGTATTACCAAAAGAAAGACTAGGAAAAACTAATAAAAAATATAAGAAAATAATCCTCATCTACAAACACCTACACTCATAATATTCTTAACCTTACTTTTAGCTATAATGAAAAAAGATAAATTTTTCATTCTCTTATTCTCTAAATAAGTATCCCATCCAGACCATTCAAAACCAACTGACTTAATTAATGTTTTTCATATTTTTGTCTTGTTCTTTCTGCATTATTTTTAGATTTAATTTTTTCGCTTGAATACATTATAAAAACATATTATAAATTATTTCTAACCAAATAATTGGTTTTTTGGAACTTTATAATGAACAACAATATTATAATTTTTGGTTATGGAACAGGTATTTCCAAAGCCGTGGCACATAAGTTTGGTAAAGAAGGCTATAAAATCGGTTTAGTGGCGCGTAATGCTGAAAAACTTGAAAAAGCCATCTTAGAACTTAAGGCACAAGGTATTGAAGCTTATGCTTTTACATGTGATTTAGCGGTTCTTGAAGATATACCAAACCTTATTCAACGTATTAAAGATCGATTAGGAGAGATTAAAAATATTCATTGGAATGCTTTCCATGATATTGAAGGCAATATTCTAAAAACCCCTCCACTAGAGCTTACCAAAAGTTTTCATATTCGCGTTTCAAGCTATATTGCGACGGTGCAAGCTTGCTTAGGTGATTTAGAAAAGAACCACGGTAGCATTTTATCGACAAATGGAATTTTTGCTTTCGATGCAGTGGGCATCGACTTGGTTGCCAAAGAATATTCATCGTTAGCAACCACCGCTGCCGCTCAATACAAGGCCACCAACTTACTTGCTCATAGTCTTGCTGACTCAAATGTTTATGTGAGCCAAGTGATTGTAAATGGTTTTGTAGATGGAACACCTGAAGCGAAGGATAAAACCTACGCGGTGCATCCTGAAACAGTTGCGGAGCAGTTCTGGTACTTACACCAACATAAACAAGAAACTGTGTCTCTTTGTGGAGAAGCCATTCAAGCCGCTTAAACTATGTTTTATGAGAGAAAAAGCGTAATCCATTACGCTTTTCTTAACTATTTGAATTTATTTTTTCTAAAGCCCATATATTTCGAGTTTTAAACTACCCTTCCCACTTTCTAAAAACCAGACAAGTATTTACCCCACCAAAACCAAAGCTATTACTCATAACTGTTTTGAGTTCGGTTTCTCGGCTCGTTTGAACAATATCGAACCTTTTAGCTTCTTCGCGCAGTTCGGTAATATTAATACTCGGCGCAATAAAGTTATTTTGCAGCATTAAAATAGAATAAATCGCTTCGTGTACGCCTGCTGCCCCCAAACTATGCCCAGTCATGGACTTTGTCGAACTCAGTGGCGGGACTTTTTCACTGCCAAAAGCTCTTTCTATGGCCAATAGTTCGGGAATGTCTCCTGCTGGCGTTGAAGTGCCATGCGTGTTGATATAGTCGATGGTTTCAGAGCCGTTTTGCTTGGCTTCTGCGAGTGCCAGTTTGATGCAACGGGTCGCGCCTTCACCGCTCGGGGCTACCATATCGACACCGTCACTATTGGCAGCGTACCCAACCACCTCTGCTAAAATTTTTGCTCCGCGCTTTTGGGCATGGCTTAAAGACTCCAAAACCACCATGCCACCGCCGCCAGCAATCACAAAGCCATCGTTATCTACTGAATATGGGCGTGAAGCAGTTTCAGGTGCATCGTTATATTTAGAGCATAAGGCGCCCATCGCATCAAATATTGCGGTTTGGGACCAATGGTCTTCTTCGCCGCCACCAGCGAGCATAAGATCTTGTTTACCAGCAGCAATAAGGTGAAATGCATAGCCGATTGCGTCGGCTGAAGTCGCGCAGGCACTCGCAACCGATTGGGATACGCCTTTTAGATTGAAAGCGTGTGATAAGTTAGAGCTAATGGTGCTGGTGAGGTAGCGTGGCGCTAAATCGGGTGATACTTCGCTGACGCCTTTTTCTTTTAAGGTATGCAACATGTCGATGATAGACGCTGTTGAAGTGCCCCCTGTTCCCCCAATCACGCCATATTTTGAGTTGTTGGCAATGTCATTTACTTCAAGCTTGGCATGTTGTAGTGCATTGAGTGCCGAGTTGTAGGCATACATCGCGCAAACGCCCATGTGTTTTTTTAATTCTGGATCAATATTTTCAAAATTCATTTCGGCAGTGGCGCTCACATGACTTCGAAAGTTCAATTTTGCATAGACATCGTTATAGCGAATGCCTGAGCGGCCTGCTTTTAAGGACTCGGTTACTGTCTCTAATGTATTTCCAATACAGGAATTAATTCCCATACCTGTGATGACAACTCGTTCCATTCTTATCTCTATAAAAACGACAAAAATAGATCTTAACAACCAAGTTCTTTTTTGGAACTGGCAAAATATTTCTATATTTATTATTTTTTCTCATCGAATATAAATAAAAAGTTAATAATAATATTTTTATTTTAAAATAATATTTAGTTTTATTATTAAATCAAAAATATTTTAAATATTAAATTGACGTATTTAAAATCACCGATTATTATCTCGTTGCTGGCCTACATTGCCAGTCGGTTTTGACAGACCGTTGATCCACGGCGGGTTATAGTACAATCTATAAGTCGTTAGACCCTTGCGTCCCCTTTTCTTTGCGGTAGGACGGATGGGGGACGCCCCGTGCGTGCTGGTTCCATGGATCCCAGTCTGTCAACCCCTTTCCGTTCTACCACCCAAATTAATTCGCGGTAATCTGGTGGTAGGACTCCATTTTTTAAGGAGTTGACCATGACGTTTTTTAATCTTATTTTCTCTGTTTTTTAACTATTTTATTGATTTAAAATTTGGGATTTTACGCCTTATTTTTTTAAATTTATAAACTATTTTTATTTTAAAATTTTAATTATTTTATTTTCCTGTATTTTTAGGAGGATTAACTTTTATTTATAAAATTATTTTAAACCTCAAAGTAATTATATTTTTATTTTAGTTATACGCATAAATAATCATGAGAATAATATGAAAATTTATAACCCTTTTTGGCTTTAAGTTTCATTCTAGGCAGCTACGGCGTTTCGGTTTACGACCCAAAGACTCATCAGGAGTTTGAAAAAATTTGCCTGTCAGGTGGGCATAGCGAGTCGAGTTGTGACTGCATTTACCAGCGACTTGAGCAAGTTTACTCCGCCAAGCTGATGCAGCGCCTTGAATATGTCAGTTTGCAAAGTCCTGTTCTCCCACAGGACTTTGCCCCTACTTTTTTGAACACCATGCAGCGGTGTGACAAAAGTAGTCTGGGCTAAGCGTTGGCTTAGCTCTTTATCTCTGTATCGCAATGG
This sequence comes from Acinetobacter genomosp. 33YU, assembly GCF_001990725.1. Classification (NCBI taxonomy): domain Bacteria; kingdom Pseudomonadati; phylum Pseudomonadota; class Gammaproteobacteria; order Moraxellales; family Moraxellaceae; genus Acinetobacter; species Acinetobacter genomosp. 33YU. The sequence continues at coordinate 90,658 of NZ_LFZQ01000017.1, forward strand.
TGTTTTACTTTAAATCAGTGCAAAAAATTAAAGTCTGTTGTGGCACAGAGGCCTAAGTTGTTTGATTTGCCGAATTAGCATTTTGAAAAATCAGATCAATTTTATAACCAATCCAGTTATGCTGTGCTTACATTCAACTTTTAAACATTTATTAGAATGAACCACACATGGGATGAATTTGAGCAAAGACTTATCACCTATAGAGATGTAAAGATTGATCTTGCAAGAGTTTTAGATGCGTATGAACTTCAAATAAAAGAACTTCTTCAACAAATTCAATTGTTAGCTTATGAAGAATCTTTACCTATATTTAATCAGTTATATGAAATACAAGATCATTTAGCTACTGCCAAGTTTCGCTATGACCTCGGCTTAAATGAAGCTTTAGATATATTCGTTTATCATTTCGATAGAGATGATAAAGCGCTGATAAGCCAATATTGGTACAAAAAATTCAAGCAAAACAAAGATATTCTTTGGCCTTTACCTCAAGACGAATAGTGGCTTGTACGTTTTATCCTACAAACTTTTAAGGTTTTTGCGGATTGGCGACACCCCTCTTTTTTCCTATTATGAACTCATACAGGAACAGGATGTTCCGGAACATAAAACAACAATAATAGGTTCATGCATCAGGATCGTGAGATACGACAGGAGTCATATCTAGTACCCAAATACGAAAAAGCTCGACAGGATGTCGGGCTTTTTTTATGTCTGAATATTGGGAAATTTTAGGGTTTAAACGGCTGAATCATTCTTCAATGTAAGATTTCTCTTACAAGCTTTTAAGGTTTTTGCGGATTGGCGACATCCTGCATTTTTCCTAATATGAAGTCATACAGGAACAGGATGTTCCGGAACGTAAAACTACAATAATAGGTTCATGCATCAGGACGTGAGATACGACAGGAGTCATATCTAATACCCAAATACGAAAAAGCCCAACAGGATGTTGGGCTTTTTTTATATCTGAATATTTATGAGTTTTTCTTTAAGTCTTCAATATAAGTGGTTGTGCTGCCATCCCAGTAACAATGTATACAGCGTCCCTCTTTAAAAACATGCTCACAATTTGCATATCCATAAATTATAGAAGCACATTCAGGACACAACGAGGCCATGCTAGATTTACTTTTTAAATACTGGCTTCCGCATTCATCACATTTTTCACAACCACTCAGCATGAATATATCTCGATTTAAAACAATACCATGAGAACATAATGATAAATTAAAAAGCAATCTTGTACGTTTTATCCTACAAACTTTTAGGGATTTTGCGGATTGGCGACACCCTACTTTTTTCCTAATATGAAGTCATACAGGAACAGGATGTTCCGGAACATAAAACAACAATAATACGTTCAAGCACCAGGAGCGTGAGATACGACAGGAGTCATATCTAATCACCAAATACAAGAAAGCCCGACAGGATGTCGGGCTTTTTTTATGCTTATTAAAAATTGATATTTGCATACACTTATAGCGGGGTATGCGCCTGTTCTTGCTTTTTATGGCGAATCCAACGCACCACCCAAATAACTGCAATCAGCACCACTATTGCCACAAGCGCGGGCACTAACATGGCAGAAACCGAAAGTAAGATTGCTCCAATCCATTCACCTGTCGCAACGACAAAATTACCCAAGCCACCCGTAGTTGCAGTTGAAACACCGCGTGCAGCGACGGTACTCATTTGCACCACACCAGCCGTGCCACCACCGACAATAATCGCTGCTGCCCAACTGGCAAACTGAGACATTTCTCCGCTGCTAACCGCCATTGTTGCTAATGTACCCGCGATCATCGCCGCAGGGGTTGCGACTGTGTCTAAGGCATTATCGACCCACGGAATGTAGTAGGCTGCAATTTCACATACCGTTGCCACGCTTAAAGCCAAACACACCGATGGCAGAGCTAACCACTCAAAACCTTTCGATGGCTCAAACCATCCCATCATGGTTGCAATGCTCATGACCAGTAGCGGCACAAACACCCGAAAACCGCAGGCAGCGCTCAGGCCCACACCAATACATAAACCCAATATTGTTTCCATAACGGTTTCCTTTTCATGCCCATCACGGGTCTTGTTATGTAAGTCTTATTTTTAAACTAACAAAAAGCCCCATCGGGTGACAGGGCTTTTTGTTAAATGCGAACGCAAATATTATTTCATTCTTAACGTTTAAATTGCGTGCAGTAGCATTTCGTGCAAGGTGGTAAAGGGTCGGTATTAATTTCTAAAAACACTCTATGTCCGCACTGAGCACAGAAATAGAAGCCTGTTCCGGGTTTTTCGCCAGCTGTTACCATGATTACATTCCTATAATCGTATATATATTAAACAGGAATATAACCCAGTTAGAGTGAATGTCAATTGTCCATTTCGCCCGATGATGATGGCATAAATGCAAAAAATGTTATTTGTACGATTTATCTTACACAGATTTAGGGATTTAGCCGATTGGTTATCCTCTGCTTTTTTTCTATGATGAGTTCATACAGGAACAGGATGTTCCGGAACATAAAACAACAATAATAGGTTCATGCATCAGGATCGTGAGATACGACAGGAGTCATATCTAGCAACCAAATACGAAAAAGCCCGACAGGATGTCGGGCTTTTTTTATGGGATACCTACACTAAGGCTCTTACTTGTCACTCACATTTAATTCACTTTATTTAGAAGCATTTTAAGCTCATGAATTTCTAATAATGGTTGACCTTTATGTAGCATTCTATGGCAGTTTGAACAGACTATAGCCAAATCCTCTAAATTGGTTTTAACTATACTGTCTGACTGGTTTAATGGAATCAGATGATGAACCTCACAAAATTCTTTACCAATTTCTCCATAGTTCTTTTCAAAGTCAAAATGACAAACTTCGCATTCTAATTTTCCAAAATCAGATAATATTTTCTGCTTTTTTTGTTTAATGATACTTAAATTTCTTTCTCGAACTAAGTGCCTTCTGATTTTAAGACTTCCCTCAGTGACTCCTAAGTCATCAATATCAGGTAAATCATTAACTAGACAGTATTTTTCAATATACTTTTTTACTTTTTCAACTAAAGGTTTTGTTTCTTCTAACTTTGCATACCAAACATTACTTTGCCCTATACCACCTTTTTTTGCACGAGGAATTCCAAACTCTCTTTCATCAATAGGTAGCAAATAAGCATCTTCAAAATCAGCTTTTATTCGATAGGATTTAACACCATTCTGCTTATGTAATTCCGAAGCAAATTCAAAGTAAATTTCCTCTTTGTATACAGTAGCATTCTTATACCACCCAACAATAACTGTTCCATTGCTCTTAGAACTTGCTGTCCAGACAACCGTTACGCCATCAATATATAGATCATCCTTGTTAGCTCCTAACTTTGTTATATTAATCTTTCCCGGAGACTGCACATATCCAAAAACAGAGCCATCCATATTCGTGAAATTACATACTTCGTGACCAATTTCATTATCATTATATGACCCTCCTCTTTCTAAAATATCTCCATCCATTCCATTATATTTTCTCATCCAGCCAATATTGCAAAATAATATTCTCACTTTTATTCCCCCAAATTTAAAAAACCCCATCATCAAGATAGGGTCTTTTAAAATAAATTTCAATTAGTTATAGACTAAATATCAAGCCACTTGGCCTTCTAAAAAGTCTTGCGCAAAACGCTGTAATACACCACCCGCTTCATATACAGAAACTTCTTCTTCTGTATCTAAACGACAAGTCACAGGTACTTCAAGAATCTCTTCTTTACCATCCGCTGTGGCACGTTCAATTACTAAAGTTAAAGTCGAACGCGGCGCGATATTACCAATCACGCTATAAAGCTCTGTACCATCTAGCTTTAAAGTCTTGCGGTTTACACCCGGTTTAAACTCAAGTGGTAGCACGCCCATACCCACCAAGTTAGTACGGTGAATACGCTCAAAACCTTCTGCCACAATCGCTTCAACTCCTGCAAGGCGTACACCTTTTGCAGCCCAGTCACGGCTTGAACCCTGACCGTAGTCAGCACCCGCGATAATAATTAACGGTTGCTTACGGTTCATGTAGGTTTCAATCGCTTCCCACATACGCATCACTTCGCCTTCTGGCTCTACACGCGCTTTTGAACCTTGCTTAATGGTACCGTCTGAACGAACCACCATTTCGTTATAGAGTTTCGGGTTAGCAAATGTTGCACGTTGTGCAGTCAAGTGGTCACCACGGTGCGTTGCGTATGAGTTGAAGTCTTCTTCTGGTACGCCCATTTTGTGAAGGTATTCACCCGCAGCCGAGTCCATCAAAATCGCATTTGAAGGCGACAAATGGTCGGTGGTAATGTTGTCACCCAAAATCGCAAGCGGACGCATGTTCGCCAAAGTACGTGGTGCAGCTAACGCCCCTTCCCAATATGGTGGACGGCGGATGTAAGTACTTTGCGGACGCCAGTCGTAAAGTGGGCTCTTCGCTTGCTCAACTTCGCCCAAGTCAAACATTGGAATGTAGACTTTACGGAACTGTTCAGGCTTCACGGCTTCTTTAACTAAGGCATCAATTTCAGCGTCAGATGGCCAGATGTCTTTGAGGTAAATTGGGTTACCGTCTTTGTCATGACCTAATGCATCTTTTTCGATGTCAAAGCGAATGGTACCCGCAATTGCATATGCCACAACAAGCGGTGGAGATGCCAAGAATGCTTGTTTTGCATATGGATGGATACGACCATCGAAGTTACGGTTACCAGAGAGTACTGCGGTTGCGTACAAGTCACGGTCAATAATTTCTTGTTGAATGACTGGATCTAACGCACCCGACATACCGTTACACGTCGTACAAGCGTAAGCCACAATACCAAAACCAAGTTGCTCTAAGTCTTTTAGAACGCCTGCTTCTTCAAGGTAAAGTGCAGCCGCTTTTGAACCCGGTGCAAATGATGATTTCACCCAAGGTTTACGAACTAAACCTAGCTCATTTGCCTTACGTGCCAACAAACCTGCCGCCACGGTGTTACGTGGGTTAGAAGTGTTAGTACATGAAGTAATTGCCGCAATAATGATTGCGCCATCTGGCATTAAGCCATCAGAACGGTTTTCAACAACACCCGCAATACCTTTTTCTTTTAAGTCCGCAGTTGAAACACGTGCATGTGGGTTTGATGGACCAGCAATGTTACGTGTGACTGTCGATAGGTCAAAACGTAGTACACGTGGGTACTCAGCTTTGGTCATATCAGAAGCCCAAAGGCCGATTTCTTTTGCGTACTGTTCAACTAAAGCCACTTGAGCATCTTCACGGCCTGTGAGGCGTAAGTAGTCGATTGTGTTTTGGTCAATGTAGAACATCGCAGCCGTAGCGCCGTATTCTGGAGTCATGTTCGAAATGGTTGCACGGTCGCCCACAGACATGCTGTCAGCACCTTCACCAAAGAACTCAAGGTAAGCACCGACTACGCGCTCTTTACGCAAGAATTCAGTTAAGGCAAGCACGATATCTGTTGCAGTAATGCCTGCCTGACGCTGACCTACAAACTCAACACCAATAATGTCTGGCAGACGCATCCAAGATGCACGGCCCAACATGACATTTTCAGCTTCTAAGCCACCAACACCCACAGAAATTACGCCCAAAGCGTCTGTATGTGGTGTATGTGAGTCTGTGCCTACGCAAGTGTCTGGGAATGCTACGCCATCACGCGCCTGAATTACCGGAGACATTTTCTCTAGGTTAATCTGGTGCATGATACCGTTCCCCGCAGGGATCACATCGACATTTTTAAATGCTGTTTTAGTCCACTCAATAAAGTGGAAACGGTCTTCGTTACGGCGGTCTTCGACAGCACGGTTTTTTGCAAAAGCGTCTGGGTCAGCACCACCGTATTCCACCGCTAAAGAGTGGTCGACAATGAGCTGAGTCGGCACAACTGGGTTAACTTTAGATGGGTCGCCGCCTTTGTCGGCAATCGCATCACGTAAACCTGCAAGGTCAACCAATGCAGTTTGACCCAAGATGTCATGACACACCACGCGCGCAGGATACCAAGGAAAGTCCAAGTCCTGACGACGTTCAATTAACTGCGTTAAATAAGCAGTTAAGTTCTCGGCATCGGCACGGCGTACCAATTGCTCTGCGAGTACTTTAGAGGTGTAAGGCAGTTTTTCGTATGCGCCTGGCTGAATATCTTCAACGGCTTGACGCACGTCGTAATATTCAAGCTGGGTTCCTGCCAGCGGTTTACGGTATTTTGTGTTCATTAACCACGCTCCGCCAATGGTTTAAATTCGAGGTTTTCAGGGCCTGTGTAGTTCGCGCTTGGACGAATGATTTTGCCGTCTTGGCGTTGTTCAATCACGTGCGCTGACCAACCTGCTGTACGTGCAATCACGAACAATGGTGTGAACATGGCAGTTGGAACACCCATTAAGTGATAGCTCACCGCACTGAACCAATCGAGGTTCGGGAACATGTTTTTCACTTCTTTCATCACTGCTTCTAAACGCTCAGCGATGAGGTACATCTTGGTGTTCTCTTGTGCTTGTGCCAAGTCATGCGCCACTTTCTTAATGACTTCGTTACGTGGGTCAGAAACTGTATAGACAGGGTGACCAAAACCAATCACGACTTCTTTATTTTCAACACGCTTACGGATGTCAGCTTCTGCTTCATCTGCGTTGTCATAACGTTGTTGAATCACGAATGCAACTTCGTTTGCACCACCATGCTTAGGTCCACGAAGCGCACCAATACCGCCTGTAATTGCCGAGTACATGTCAGAACCTGTACCTGCAACCACACGTGACGTAAATGTCGATGCGTTGAACTCGTGCTCAGCATACAAAATCAGAGATGTATGCATTGCTTGAATCCATTCTTCAGATGGTTTTTCACCATGAAGTAAATGTAAGAAATGCGCTGCAATTGAGTCATCATCCGTTTCAACTTCAATACGACGACCGTTGTTGCTGAAGTGGTACCAATAAAGCAGTATTGAGCCTAGGCTTGCCATTAATTTATCAGCAATGTCTTTTGCGCCCGCTTCGTTATGGTCTTCGTGTTCTGGTGTTAAACAACCTAGCACTGAAACACCTGTACGCATCACATCCATTGGGTGTGCAGACGGTGGTAATTGTTCAAGTGCTGTTTTAAGCGCTGCTGGTAAGCCACGAAGTGCTTTTAATTTTGCTTTATAGGCTTTGAGTTCAGCTTTGTTTGGTAATTTGCCATGTACGAGCAAGTGAGCAACTTCTTCAAACTGGCTACCCGCTGCAAGGTCAAGAATGTCATAGCCACGATAGTGCAAGTCGTTACCGCTACGTCCTACGGTACAAAGTGCTGTGTTGCCTGCAACTTGTCCACTAAGTGCAACTGATTTTTTTGGTTTGAAGCCTGTTGTTGTTTCATTTGAGCTCATAAGATTTTCCTTTCCTATCTATCTGAATTTGTTGTTTGTTCAATTTTCACTTGGATAAAACCACGACAGCGTCTTGCCGAGTTCTCATCCAATTTTCTGATTAACCTGCGGTTCGCCTTACTTTTCACGGATGAAAAGTAAGCAAAAATCCTTTGTTGGGCTGACGATATATCCCTATATCGCAGTCCAACGTAGCGGCATCCATGCCGCCCTCACGATAGCCAAGACCATCGCTTCCCCTTCTTTTAAAAGAAGGTTGGTTTATTTCTTTTTAGCAAATGCGTTGTCTAAGTAGTCTTCAAACGCATAGTAGTTAATGCGTTCATATAACTCTTTACGCGTTTGCATAATATCAACCACGTTCTTTTGCGTGCCTTCTTTACGCAAGGTTTCATACACAGTTTCGGCTGCCTTGTTCATAGCACGGAAAGCAGAAAGCGGATAAAGCGCAAGGCTTACATCGGCAGATGCTAACTCTTCAGTAGTAAACAGTGGTGTAGAACCGAACTCGGTAATGTTTGCCAAAATCGGTGCACCAGTCTTCTGAGCAAATTGCTTGTACATATCAAGCTCAGTAATTGCTTCAGGGAACAACATGTCTGCACCCGCTTCGATATAGGCACCCGCACGGTCAATTGCAGCTTGTAAGCCATCTACAGCCAGTGCATCGGTACGTGCCATAATCACGAAGCTGTCATCACCACGCGCATCAACCGCTGCTTTAATACGGTCAACCATTTCTTCTTGAGTCACAATGGCTTTGTTCGGACGGTGACCACAACGTTTTGCGCCCACTTGGTCTTCAATGTGCATTGCCGCAGCACCAAACTTGATGAGTGCTTTTGTAGTACGAGCAATGTTAAATGCAGAAGCACCAAAGCCTGTGTCCGCATCGACCAATAATGGAAGATCACATACATCGGTAATACGGCGTACGTCAGTCAACACATCATCAAGGTTACTAATTCCCAAATCAGGTAAGCCTAAAGAACCAGCGGCTACACCACCACCTGATAAGTAAATCGCTTTATAACCTGCACGTTTTGCCAAAAGTGCATGATTGGCGTTGATGGTTCCAACCACTTGTAATGGCTTTTCTTGGGCTACGGCATCGCGAAATAGCTGACCTGCGGATTGTTTAGCCATTATTATGTTCTCCTTGTGCTTGTAGCAGTGTTTGCTCAATAATTTTGTAAGAAGCATTGATATGTCGATGCATCAGCAGCTCGGCAAGTTCACCATCACCTTCTGCAATTGCATCTAAAATACGGATATGTTCGTCCCAAGCTTTACTCGGTCGATCGGGTGTGTTTGAAAACTGAATTCGGTACATGCGAATGAGGTGATAAAGCTCATCACATAGCATTTTTTCTAGGGTTTTATTGCCACTACTTTTGATAATGCAGTAGTGAAAATCGTCCTGCCCTTCTTGCAAGTAATATCCCTTACCTGCTTTAAAGTTTTCATCTTCAGCATGCATACGTAATACATCACGCAGTGCCAAGATTTGCTTTTTATCAATATGCTGTGCCGCAAGTTTGCAAGCCAAACCCTCTAAAGACGCACGAATCTGGTAAAGCTCTTTAAACTGTTGCAGTGAGAGCGAAACCACGCGCGCGCCAACATGTGCAGTACGTTCAACCAAACGTTGCCCTTCAAGGCGATGAATCGCTTCACGCAAAGGTCCACGGCTAATGCCATAAGTGCGTGCCAGTTCAGGTTCAGAAATTTTGCTACCTGCCGGAATTTGACCCAAAACAATCGCCGTCTGTATTTGTTTAAATACATTCTCGGTCAGTGTTCTTCCCTGACTTTGTAGTGGCTCTGGTGCGAAGGTCAAATCTTGCATATTGTCGACAATTTTTAATCAATTATGGCTTTTATAGCGGTATGAATGAAAAAAATCAAGGTGATTGTTGACACTTTACAGAACGCATCAGGTCAATTTTTATCGTTAGGACTGACATTTCACCTTATATTTAAAGCATTAAACCAACTGCAATTTAATATTTATAAAACAATAATTTAGCTTCAATTTATCTATAGTTTTATGACTCTTTCTTAGTTACTTTTTAGTCATTAAACTTTTGTTTCAAACTTTAGTCTACAACCAATGTATTACAGCAAGATTGTAGACAATCTGCTTGAATGAAATCATGAGTTATAAATTAGTATCTATTTACCGTAATTTCTTTTAAAACTTTTTATTATTTTCAGCCAGAAAATATCGATATTAGTGAAATTATCAGGTGCTTCACGGTAGCTTTATTGATACATTATTGAACATCGACATAGTTGTGGCGTATTTTTCGAGACAGAAAAAACCCAGCACTATGCATATTGTTGAATGAAAGGACTTTTTTGATGTTTCAACATATCCCCCCATACGCAGGCGATCCAATTCTCTCTTTAATGGAACAGTTCAATGCTGATACTCGTTCTGAAAAAGTAAACTTGAGTATTGGTCTTTACTATAACGAAGACAGTATTGTTCCTCAGTTAGAGACCATTATCGAGGCGCAAAAGCGTATTGAGCCTAAGAACGGTAAAACCAAACTTTATTTGCCAATGGAAGGCTTCAAACCTTACCGTGAAGCAATTCAAGCCCTTTTATTTGGTGCAAACAGCCCAGCAGTTAAAGCTGGCCGTGCTGTAACTATCCAAACGCTTGGTGGTTCAGGTGCATTGAAAGTTGGTGCGGATTTCTTAAAAACTTATTTCCCAAATTCAGACGTTTGGGTAAGCCAACCAACTTGGGACAACCACGTTGCGATTTTCAATGGCGCTGGCATCAAAACTCATTTCTACCCATATTTCGACAACGAAACACGTGGTGTAGATTTTGACGGTATGTTGTCTACACTTAAAACTTTGCCTGAGCAAAGCATTGTGTTGTTGCACCCATGCTGCCACAACCCAACGGGTGCTGACTTAAACCCAGCGCAGTGGGACCAAGTAATTGCAGTATTAAAAGACCGTAACCTTATCCCATTCCTAGACATTGCTTACCAAGGTTTTGGTGACGGTATGGAAGAAGATGCGTATGCAATCCGTGCTTTAGACCAAGCGGGTCTAAACTTCATTGTGAGCAACTCGTTCTCTAAAATCTTCTCTTTATATGGCGAGCGCGTTGGCGGCTTAACTTTCGTATGTGACGATGCAGAAGCTGCTCAGTGCACATTCGGTCAGTTAAAAGCGACTGTACGTCGTATTTACTCTAGCCCTCCTACAACAGGTGCTTGGTTAGTTGATGAAGTGCTAAATGACGCTGAACTTAACCAACAATGGCAAGGTGAAGTGAAAGAGATGCGTGAGCGTATTATTAAAATGCGTAGCATCTTGAAAGACGAACTCACTAAAGCATTACCAGACCGTGACTTTAGCTACCTTGTAAACCAAAAAGGTATGTTCAGCTACACAGGTTTAACTGCTGAACAAGTTGATATCTTGCGTGAAGAATATGCAATCTACTTAGTACGTAGTGGCCGTATTTGTGTAGCAGGCTTAAACATGAACAATGTTTACACTGTTGCAAAAGCGATGGCTGAAGTACTTGCTAAATCTGTAGAAGCTGCATAAGACATCTACTAAAAAAGGCGCTTCGGCGCCTTTTTTTATGTCTCGATATTACGATTTAGCTTTGCCCCAATATTTCAGTTTTGAGGTATGCCCAATCCCCACATTAAAGCTATTGGTTGGGTCGAGTTTTTGATAGAAATTGGCCAATGCAGGTTTGGCAATGTAAAGATGCCCAACATTATGCTCTGCTGGATATTCAGCACGGCGCGCATCGAGTAATTTCCACATTTGATGTTCCATTTCTAAAGGGTCATTGCCCTTTTTAAGAATATAGTCCTGATGAAATACATGACAAAAGAAATGCCCATAATAGAGTTTATGGATGATTTTCTTTTCCATCTCGACTGGTAGTTGCTCTACCCATTCGCGGTCATTACGACGTAAGGCAATATCAAGCGCCACAATATCTTCAACTTCACTACGGTGTGTATCACGATAACGAATTGCCGCCCCCGCAATCGCAAAACGGTGTAAGAATGCTTTTCGACCTTCCTCTTCACTACATACGAAATAACTACCTGACTTATGCACTGCAAAATATTCTTTTAAAAACTGCTCGGTCTGAGCTTTTGAATTATTTTCAACACGCAGTACTAAATGGTGCTCATAACTGTCTCGATATTCAGTCATACGCTTCGGTAAATGACTCGGTAAAAAGAAGGTAATCGCCTGTAAAATATGATCCGTTAAGCCTTTAATTTTAAATCGTTCTAAGAAGCCATCAACTTTATCTTTCATCGCAAAAGCTTTTGGAACATTGGCTGTGCCAAATTTCTCAATAAACAAAAACGTGTCTTTCCCGTACTTTTCACCAATCAAATAAGCATCTCGGTGAATATATTCACCTGCAATTGGCAAACTTGGCAATGAGGTCAGTAAATAACGACGAATCGCTGTTAAATCATCGGCATCATTCGTACCAATATAAAAAACATTACTTTCTACTTTTTCATAAGTATCAAGACGTACCGCAAACACACAGACTTTACCTGCCGAACCCGATGCCTCAAACAAACGTGACGGGTCTGCATTAAAACGAGCAGGTGTATCTTCATCAACTTGAGTCACATCGTGGGCATAACGATGGTCAGATGCCTGTTTTTCACTATCATCTAAAATATCTACGGCTTGGTATTGCCGTTTCTCTAAACGAGTCAAAATTTCTTCAGGAGTCGAACCTAAATTCACCCCTAAGTGATTCACCAGTTCTAACTGTCCAGCAACATTCACCTGAGCATATAACGCTAGTTCAGTATATGCAGGACCACGGCGTACCAAAGCACCGCCTGAGTTATTACACACACCGCCAAGTACCGATGCACCAATACACGATGAACCAATTACTGAGTGTGGTTCACGGTCGTAGCCTTTTAAAATTTGTTCTAAATTATCTAAAGTCGCGCCCGGTAAACAAATCACTTGCTTACCGTCATGAATAACTTGAATGCCCTTTAAACGGCGCGTACTCATGACTAAAACAGGACGGTCATAATCATCACCATATGGGGTTGAACCACCAGTAAGCCCTGTATTGGCCGCCTGCATAATGACAATACAGTCTGCCTCAATAGCAGCTTGAAGCACCTGCCATTGCTCTAGCAATGTGCCCGGCACCACTACAGCAAGCACTTTCCCTTCACCAAAACGACGACCTTGACGATACTGACGCGTGCTTTGGTCATCGGTCAAAACATGCGAACGCCCTACAATATTTTGTAAGCATTCAATCACTGCTTGAGGAGAAAATGTTTGCATGATGGTTTCCTTTTGGTCATCCATTTATCAAATTAGACCAACACGAGGTGTCTTACTGTTTGTAATTTATAATTTAATTAGCTCATTCTCTAATTCGAATCAGCCCTATATTTACTATCGTGATTGGCGGCAGGGATGCCGCCTGTTGAGCAACTGTACAAGGAAGTACGGTTTGCTCAACAAAAGGTTTTTGGTTACTTTTGACCTTTCAAAAGTGACAAATGCCTATACGTAAAACATTAGCAAATCACCAAATTTTGAGGCTGTGCTTATTGCTTTACTTAAAAAGTTATTTCTTAAAAACCCTGTTTCATCGCCTGTACTAAACAATCCGCATTAATATCCGAAATCGACTTAGCACCTGTCAGTGTCATCGCAACACGCATTTCTTTATCAATCAAATCAAGCAAGTTCGAAACCCCTTGTCCACCTGCTGCTGCCAAGGCATACACAAAGGCACGGCCAAGTAACACTGTATCGGCACCGAGCGCCAACATACGCACCACGTCTAAACCATTACGAATACCAGAGTCAGCCAAAATTGCTAAATCACCTTTCACCGCATCAGCAATTGCAGGCAACGCACGAGCAGAAGACATCACGCCATCTAACTGACGACCACCATGGTTCGATACCACAATCCCATCCGCACCAAAACGTACAGCATCTTTGGCATCTTCAGGGTCTAAAATACCCTTAATTACCATTGGGCCATCCCAAAATTCACGAATCCACTCAAGGTCTTTCCATGAAATCGATGGGTCAAAGTTCGAGCCTAACCAGCCAATATAGTCTTCAAGCCCAGTCGGTTTACCTAAATATTTAGAGATATTACCCAAGTCGTGCGGACGGCCCATTAAACCGACATTCCACGACCAATGCGGATGGAACATTGACTGCATATAGCGGCGCATCGCAGCATTTGGCCCACTCATACCCGAATGGGCATCACGGTAACGTGCACCCGGCACAGGCATATCTACGGTAAACACAAGTGTTGAACAGCCTGCTGCTTTTGCACGTTCTAAAGCATTACGCATAAACCCACGGTCACGTAATACATAAAGCTGGAACCACATCGGACGGTTAATTGCAGGTGCAACTTCTTCAATAGGACATACCGAAACCGTTGAAAGCGTAAATGGAATACCTTTTTTATCGGCTGCCATCGCTGCCTGTACTTCGCCACGACGTGCATACATGCCTGTTAAACCTACAGGTGCCAATGCAACCGGCATAGACAATGTTTCGTTAAACAGTTTTGTCTCTAAACTTAACGCCGACATGTCGTTGAGCACACGTTGACGCAATGCAATTTCTGACAAATCTTGTACGTTACGCTTTAAGGTATATTCCGAATACGCTCCACCATCAATGTAGTGAAATAAAAATGGAGGTAAGCGACGTTGTGCCGCAGCACGATAATCATTGCCAGAAGAAATAATCATTTTGAATCAACTCTATTTAAACGATTTGCACGTTTCTGGCGAGCTTCATCTTCATCCAGAGAACGCACATGATTAATCACAAATTCAATATGACCGCAGACAGCTTGGCGTGCGGCCTCGGGATCTTTACGATCAATAGCATCCATCACCTGAAAATGCTGCTCGCTCAGCAAGTCACCATTTACGGGGTCGTTATAAACTTTTTTACGCCCTAACAAGACGTTGTATTGCAACAAATCAAACAGGCTACGCATCATTTGAATCAGCACAACATTGTGAGATGCTTCTGCAATTGCTAAGTGAAATTCAGCATCTGCCACCGCAGCCTGTGCTGAGTCACCTACATTTTGATGGCGACTAATTTCATTAAAATAATGATGAATTTTGGCGCGATCTTCAGGCGTTGAGCGCAATGCGGCATACCATGCCGTGCCACCTTCAAGTAATAACCGCGCCTCTTGCACATCAAAACGGTAAAGTGGATCTTCTTCAATCAAGTTACTAATTGGGTTCACAATCAGTTGCTGTGGCCACTGTTCAGGTAACTGCTGAATATAAGTCCCATCACCGCGGCGGCTGCTAAGCACCCCTTGACTATTGAGCTGTTGAATTGCTTCACGCAAAGACGGACGAGAAACTCCTAAGCTAGTTGCAAGCTGGCGTTCGGCAGGCAAACGGTCACCTTTTTTCATATGACGCTCTTCAATTAATGCCTGCAATTTCATGACCACTTGATCGGAGATTCTCATCGCGTTTCCTTCACTGGAGTTATGGAATCATCCACGGAACCAGATAAGCCTGAACCGTAATAATGATGCCAACAAAGACAGTGAATATGATGCTATGTTTTACCGTGAAACGGAACAAGTCAGACTCTTTTCCAACTAAGCCTACCGCTGCACACGCAATCGCAATCGACTGTGGAGAAATCATCTTACCTGTCACGCCACCGCTGGTATTTGCAGCCACAAGCAACACTTCTGGAATACCAATTTGCTGTGCTGTAGTCGCCTGTAATGCCGAAAACAAAGCGTTTGAGGAGGTATCTGAACCCGTAAGGAACACACCAAGCCAGCCCAAAAATGGCGAGAAGAAAGTAAACGCATGACCTGTATGCGATAGAGCCAAAGCCAAAGTAGCAGATAAACCTGAATAGTTCGCAATAAAAGCAAACGCCAACACCATACCAATCGAGTAAATCGGTGTTTTCAACTCATTGAGTGTTTCACCAAAAGTCGTTACTGCCTCACTTGCTTTCATTTTTAAGAAAATAGCGGTGATGATTGCAGCAATAAAAATTGCCGTACCTGTTGCAGAGAACCAGTCAAACTTATAAATCGCCTCGTATGGTTTCATCTCTGCCACAATTGGCGGCATTTTTTCGACCAATTTATGCAAATACGGCACTTCAAGCTTAAAAATCCAGTGCTCAAGAGCACCATCTTTTGCAAATAATGCTTTAAATGGCTTAACGCTCCAGATCGTCACCATTACCGTTAAAATTGCAAATGGAGACCACGCCTTAGCAATTTTCCCAATACTGTAACGTTGAACCGTAGTAGGTTGCTGAGTCAAAGTTTGACCAGCTTCAGGTTCAAAACGGAAAATATGTTTTGGTTTCCAGAAACGGAACAACACAGTCAAGCTAACCAATGACGCAATTGCAGCGGTAATGTCTGGTAACTCAGGACCAATGAAGTTAGATGTAAGATATTGGGCTATCGCAAACGAACCACCACCAACGACTACCGCAGGCCAAGTTTCTTTAACACCACGCCAGCCATCCATAATTGCCATAATCCAGAACAGCACAATTAGCGTTAAGAATGGCAACTGACGACCTACCATCTGGCTAATTTCCATAGTGTCTACGCCTGACACCTGCCCTGCCACAATAATGGGAATACCCATTGCACCAAATGCCACTGGCGCTGTATTTACAATCAAACATAAACCAGCTGCGTAAAGTGGCTTAAAGCCTAAACCAACAAGGAGTGCAGCAGTAATTGCGACAGGAGCACCGAAACCAGCAGCACCTTCAAGGAAAGTACCAAATGCAAAACCAACCAATAACATTTGCAGACGTTGGTCTTCGGTAATTGACAAAATGCTTGAACGAATAACCTCAAACTGGCCTGTTTTTACTGAAATTTTGTATAGAAAAACTGCCCCAATAATGATCCATGAAATTGGCCATAGACCATAGAAGAAACCATAAATGATTGACGCAAAGGCCATTTGACCCGGCATTTGATAGAAAAAGAGCGCAATCAATAGTGCAATAATGACTGTGCCTGTACCCGCGATACTGCCTTTTAAACGAAAAACAGCCAATGCTAAAAAGAAGAAAATAATCGGGATTAGTGCAACCGCACTGGACAGCCAAATATTATTTAAAGGGTCATAAAGTTGTTGCCACATATTGAGCATTGTCATCTCCTTGAAATGCCGAGGCGAAATTTTTTGTACTTTAAAAGTTTAAACATTTAGCACAATTGGTATTACCAATTTAAATTTAAGTGCAAATATTGTTCCTCAAACCACAGATCGCATCATAAACACAGATATTGGCAAGATCAATAATTAAATTGACATCTTAATTGGTATGACCAATACAACTAAGAAAAATAAAGCTATTTCTAATTTATAAATTTATTTATTAGACTAAAGTCGTAAAAATCTTTCTTATAAATTTAGATATGAATTACCGAAATGAAGTGAAAAATTTGAATATAAAAACTATAAACATACCTGTTTCATGATCTATGTATAATGTGCACACAACTCAAACCACATGTATTGAATTGAATAATGACTACTTTAACGTGTTTTAAAGCTTATGATATCCGAGGCAAACTCGGCACCGAATTGAATGAAGAAATCGCCTATAAAATTGGCCGCGCATACGGACAAATCTATAAACCAAAGACCGTGGTTGTAGGTTGTGATATTCGTCTAAGCAGTGAGGCCCTAAAACAAGCGACCATCCGCGGGTTAAATGATGCGGGTGTCAATGTGCTTGATTTGGGCATGACGGGGACTGAAGAAGTTTATTTCGCTGCTTTTCATTTAGATGTACAAGGTGGTATAGAAGTTACTGCAAGTCATAACCCAATGGACTATAACGGTATGAAATTGGTTCGAGAAAATGCTCGTCCAATTAGTGCCGATACTGGTTTAAAAGAAATTCAGGCTTTAGCAGAAACCAATAATTTTGAAGAAGTTAGCCAAAAAGGCACAACTCAAAGCTATAACATCTTGCCTGAGTTCGTTGATCACTTAATTACCTATATCGAACCAGCAAAAATTCGTCCATTAAAGTTAGTGGTAAACGCGGGAAATGGTGCAGCTGGTCATGTGATTGATGCCATTGAAGAAAAATTTAAAGCGCTGAATGTACCGGTTGAATTTATTAAAATTCATCATGAAGCAGATGGTACTTTCCCAAATGGAATTCCTAACCCAATTTTAATTGAAAACCGTGACAGTACCCGAAATGCTGTTCTTGAGCATAACGCAGATATGGGTATTGCATGGGACGGCGACTTTGACCGCTGTTTCTTGTTCGATGAAAAAGGTCAGTTTATTGAAGGCTACTATATTGTTGGTCTACTGGCTCAAGCTTTCTTGATTAAACAATCAGGTGAGAAAATTGTGCATGACCCACGTTTAGTGTGGAACACATTTGATATCGTAGATGAATATAAAGGTGTTGCTGTACAGTCAAAATCTGGTCACGCGTTCATTAAAGACGTTATGCGTGAACACAATGCGGTATATGGCGGTGAAATGAGTGCCCATCACTATTTCCGTGACTTTGCTTACTGCGACAGCGGCATGATTCCGTGGTTACTTACTGTTGCTCTACTTTCTGAAACAGGACAATCACTTTCAACCCTCGTTGAAAATATGATTACCAAATTTCCTTGTAGTGGTGAAATCAACTTTAAAGTAGCTGATACACAAATCACTATTCAAAAGATTTTTGACTTCTATGCCGAGCAAAACCCAGAAATTGACCGTACCGATGGTGTAAGCCTCGACTTCGGTGCATGGCGTTTTAATGTACGTGCTTCAAACACTGAGCCTTTACTGCGTCTCAACATTGAAAGCCGTACAGACCGTCAAGCTCAGCCAATGCAGCATTATGTAGATGAATTGACTGGACTAATTCAGTCTTAATAGAGCTCATCTCAAAGAGATGGAACATTATTGTTCCATCTCTTTTTGGCTATTCTGCATAATTCTATAAGTATGATTATGTCCATCTAATACATCCTTATTTAGATTTTCATAACCTTTCAACAGCGCTTTTTTATCAAAATTACACGTTTGATTTTCATTAATAAATTTTTGGTGAATGGCACTAAAACAACTCGATACATCATCAACAAATTGATAGTAATCAGACAAAGGCAACTCTGCCAACTTTAATAGTTTTGGAGCAACGAAACTTGCAGAAATATAAGGCTGATTCAAGGGCTTCTTATCTAATTTATAATTGCTCCACACTACAAACGGTGTCTGATAATTTTTTAAATTAGTCCGCTCAGGATCATCTTTAAAAAATCCATAACTCTCATAAACTTCTTGTAGATTCGGTAAATGATCGCCAAAAGCCACTAAAATTGTTGGTCGATCTACTGTCTTTAAATATTCAGCGAGCTCTGTTAGCTTTTGGTTAGCACGTGCAGTTCCAGCAGTATAAGTACTTAATTTTTGCTTTTCATTTTCAGACAGCTCTTTGTTAAATTTATAATTTTGCTTACCAAAACGATCATCATTATACATTGGGTGATTTTCAACAGTAATCGCATAAATAAACTTTGGCTGTTGCTCACTCTCTTCTAAAGTAGACTTAATCGAATCAAAAATAAGATCATCTGTGGCCCATCCTCCTAAATTAAAGACCGTAGACTGATCTTTTTGGGCAATCATATTTTCAAGTGATATAAATTTATCGAAGCCTAAATCTGGATATACCTTATTCCGATTATAGTAATATCCATAGTTATTATGCATTGCAATCGTTTGGTAACCAATTGAGTTTAAATAATAAGGCAGAGCATAAATTGGCTTTTTCAACTTGGAGACATATAACAACTCATTTGGGAAAAAAGTTGTGTTGAGGCTCGTAAGTACTTCAAACTCGACATTTGCAGTACCCCCTCCAAAAGAAGGAGACAATAAATTAGACACTTGATTTTTATGAACAAAAGATAGTACGTCTTTTGGTAAACCACTATCTAAATGATGAGAATCCCAAAAAGATTCTTCCATCACAATAACAATGTTAGGATATTCCTTCTCATTGTCTTCTAAAGATTGAACAGAATGATGTTGTTGCAAAATCTGCTGTATCTCTTGCTCAGATACTTTACGGTTAGGTAATAAAACACTGGTTACATTATCCAATACCTTAGATACGTAAAAAGTCACGAAGCCATAATCTTGAATTTTTCGATAGTCTCCAATCCAGTCATTTCTCGTATTTGGAAATTCCTGTAAGCTAGCACAAATCATGGGTTTGTTTTCTGAAAAACACGCTCCCGTAGGGTTTTTAATAAAATTTAAGTAAACTAAACCACTCCCAAGCAATCCAAAAATAATAATATTGGGAACATAGGTATGAAAAGTAGCTTTACTCTCTTTACGTATGGCAATCAGGAGTACAATAAGAAAGAAAATAATCAGAGTAAAAAAGATAAGTTGTAAGTGCCAAGGCGTTGCCTTCATAGCCTCTGGAAGTAAAAAAATATCTTCCGGACTTAAATTACTAAATAAATATTGTTGCTTCTTTTTATTAATAAAATTTAAAAATATAACGAATAATTGGCTTAAAAAAAGAGCTGTATACTTTCGGCCAACTATAATAAAAAATAGTTGAATTACTGCATAGTTAAAGAGAATTGAAAAAATAGCTTTTTCTGAAATCAAATAGCTATAAAACTTATCCCATGTCAAGTTCATATCCCATGCAACATATACACCTACGCAGGTGGATAAAAAGGCAATAAAGATAAATAACAGCTGTTGACGTAAAAAAACCATGACGACAAAAAAGAGGCTAACAGGGGATTGTGGCGAATACTAACATGAAAGTAGTCACAACAACTGTAGCCTCTTTTTAGAAAAGAATACTATCTGACTTTAAGAAAGATATATAACTGATATTTAGAAAAATTAAATAATCAATTTTTATACCCTGTCGGATTTTGTTTTTGCCAATTCCAACTATCTTTTAACATATCTTCTAAGCCGTATTGTGGTTTCCAACCCAGCTCAGCAACGGCACGAGCATTATCTGCAAAAGAAGTAGCTACATCACCCGCTCGACGTGGTGCAAATTCAAAAGCAATAGCTACACCATTAACTTGTTCAAAGGTATTTTTAACCTGTAATACCGATGAACCATTACCTGTGCCAATATTCCATGCACGGCAACCTTGTGCTTTTAAACGGTTATTGAGAGCGCATAAATGTGCATTCGCTAAGTCAACAACATGGATATAATCACGTACGCCTGTTCCATCTACGGTGTCATAGTCATTGCCATAAATAGAAAGTTTTTCACGGCGACCAACAGCAACTTGCGTAACGTAAGGCATTAAATTATTTGGAATACCTTGTGGATCTTCGCCAATACGTCCACTTTTATGTGCACCTACTGGGTTAAAATAACGAAGTAAAGCAATCGACCATTTAGAATTAGAAACAGATAATTTTTGTAATAATTGCTCAACAATCAATTTAGTATAACCATAATTATTACTTGGCATACCTGTTGGCATTTCTTCATTTAAAGGAGACGTATTCGCTTCATCATATACTGTTGCAGATGAGCTAAACACAAGTGTATAGACTCCTGCTTTCTCCATTGACTTAACTAGTTGGATACTACCTGCAATATTATTATCAAAATAAATAAGGGGTTTTTCCTGGCTTTCACCAACCGCTTTTAGACCTGCAAAATGGATCACTGCATCGATTGTATGATTTTGAAATACCTGGTCAAGTTCATCTGCATTCCGAATATCTCCCTCTACAAAAGTTAAACTTTTTTGAGTGAGCTCTTGAACTCTATTTAAAGACTCTTCTGAACTATTTGAAAGATTATCAAAAACAATGACTTCATGACCTGCATTCAAAAGCTCTACGCAAGTATGTGAACCAATATAGCCTGCACCACCAGTAACCAGAATTTTAGCCATCTATTTTTCCTAATAAAATTTTAATTAATCCACGCGTTGAAGCATCGAGTGTTGAAAGATCGTTTTGAACACCATTTAAAATCGGGAGTAACTGGTCAGCGATCTGCTTACCTTTTTCCACTCCCCACTGATCAAAGGGATTAATGTTCCAGATCACAGATTGAACAAATACTTTATGCTCATATAAAGCAATCAACATCCCTAAACTATAAGGATTAAGCTCTTTTAAAAGTAATGTTGAACTTGGCTGATTTCCTTCATATTGCTTATAAATAGGCAAAATCTCTAGTTCTTTTGTATCTAGAGCTTCGTTACCAAAAGCCAATAAACGTGATTGTGCCAAACAGTTTGAAAGCGCAAGATGATGTTGCTCAACTAATGCCTCAGCATTTTCTACATAAGTAAAATGATCTGCATTGTAACGTTGTATAGGGGCAATAAAATCACAACTTACTGCCTGAGTTCCTTGATGGAGTAACTGATAAAAGGCATGTTGAGCATTTGGCCCAACTTCACCCCATACAATTGGGCAAGTATCTAATTCAACTTTTTGTCCTGTTCGTTGTACCGATTTACCATTAGATTCCATTTCGAGCTGTTGCAAATAAGCTGCAAAATATTTTAAACGGCCATCATAAGGTAATACAGCATGGGTCTGAATATTTAAAAAGTTATTATTCCAGACTCCTAATAATGCCATAAGTACAGGTATATTCTGCTCAAAACTTGTATTTTGGAAATGCTCATCAACAGCATGGGCACCAGCTAAAAGCTGTTGGAAACCATCAATCCCAACTGATAATGCGATAGGTAAACCAATACATGACCATAGAGAATAACGTCCACCAACCCAATCCCAAAGTAATAATTGATTTTCAGGAGCAATCCCCCACTCTGACATTTTGTTAGCTTTTGTAGAAACACCAATAAAATGGCTTCTTACCACCCGTTCGTGTTTCCCTAAAGCTTTCTCAAGCCACTGACGAACAGTTTGTGCATTGGATAAAGTATCAATAGTGCCAAATGACTTCGAAGAAATAATAAATAACGTTGTTTCTGGACGCAGCTGATGAAGCAATTCCGATAACTGGCTACCATCCATTGTTGATACGAAATGAACATTGAGTGCTTTAGCTGTTTTTACTTTAAAATCCGATAATGCATGGGTTACCATTTGAGGTCCTAAATCAGATCCTCCTACCCCAATATTAACGACATCTTGAATGACTTCACCTGTGGCACCACGGTATTGTCCAGCATGGATTTTTTCAACCAACGCATACATACGCTGCAATTGGCTATGGACCTTTTCAGTTAATTCCGGAAATTTAGAATATTCTAATGGTAAACGTAAAGCCCAATGCATTGCAGCACGCTGTTCGGTACAGTTGACTTTATCTTGAGAAAATAATCGTTCAATCCAGTGAGTCAATTGTTTAGTTTTTGCTAAAGCCACCAATTGCTCTAACACACTTTTAGTCACACGGTGCTTACTATAATCAAAAACCAGTTGATCGAACTTTACAGAATATTGCTGAAATCGATCAGACTCTGATGCAAATAATTCTTTTATATGTAAGTTTGAATTTTTCTCAACCAAAGAATGAAGCTGCGCGATAGGAGAAACTAGCTCTTTGGGAAACTTCTCGATAGATTTACTCATAATCGACCTACTCCTTCATAAGCAAAACCTTTAGATTTTACATATGCTGGATCATAAATATTACGCCCATCCAAAATAAGAGGATGCTGCATCAATTGTTGTAACTGTTTAAAGTCAGGACTCCAATACTGCTTCCATGCCGTAACTAAGCATAAAGCATGTGCTCCTTGTGCTGCTTCATATTGATCAGCGCATAAAATCAGGTCTTCACGGGTACCATATAAAGCTGCAATTTCATTAAGAGCTTGTGGGTCATGTAACCGAACCTTTACATCTTGCGCCCATAAAGCAGCCAATAAAATATGAATAGGTGAGTTATGTGTACTTGGAGTATTCTCTTTAAATGAAGCTCCCCAAATTGCAACAGTTTTTCCACTCAAATCACAATGATAGTAGTTCCATAATTTACGGAATAAAATTTCTTTTTGTTGTTCGTTAATCGCCCAAACTTGTTCTAGAAGTTGACTTTTCACACCTGTTTCAGAAACTGTACTTGAGAGTGTTAAAATATCATGTGAAAAATTTTCACCACCAAAACCCACGCCTGCAGATAGGTATGCTGCGCCAATACGAGTATCAGCCGCAAGCCCGTGTTTTATATTGGCAATATCAATACCCAGCTTTTCAGCAACTAGAGCAAGATCATTCATGTAGCTGATGCGAGTTGCCAACATACCTGAAATACTGAGCTTGGTAAATTCGGCATCTAAAATCGGCATGAATAAATATTGATAGCTGAAACGGAAGAATGGTCGTAGTAATTCTTGCATCGTATCTTGAGCATAACTCGATTCAACACCAACAATGACATGCTTTACATTGAGTACACTATTAATTGCATTCCCTTCTTGAATTACATCAGGAAAATAGACCCACTCATCTTTAGGTAAATATTGCTTTAATTTTTCTGTCCCATGTAAACCAAAAGTAGATCCATTAACCATTAACTTTGGATGAACAATTGGACGTTCACTTAACTTCTCAACCGTTTTTAAGGCAAGTTCTATTTGTGTTGGGCTAAAACAAAATAAATAGACTTCAATATCTAAAGGAATTTCAGAAAAAGGACTTTCTGTTAAAAAACCTGCCTTTCTTTGTTTATTTAAATAATGATTAACTTCTTGATCTTGATATGAAAGTACAGATATATTTTCTTCACAGGTGACACTTGTACACCAATAGATCTGATTACCATATTCAGCTAGTAACGCTGCCATTACACCAGCGTGCAAGGTGGTTCCAAATACCGCGATTTTCATTGTACACCTGATTTTAATATTATATAGAATTCTCTTCCCATTATGGGAAGAGAATATGTTGAACAGCTCAAATATTCATTATTTTTTACAAATACTTAAGTTGAGCTACAAAATTTATAATTTAAGTTCTTGAATCAACTGTTTAAAATCATTTCCTAATTTAGGATGTTCTATGCCATAGTGAAGTACGGCTTTTAAATAACCAAGCTTACTACCACAGTCAAAGGTTTGTCCCTGCATACGATAGGCTTCCACTACATCAGTTTGTTGCAGCATCGCAATTGCATCTGTTAACTGAATTTCATTACCCGCCCCCTTCGGTGTATTTTCGAGTAATTGCATAATTTTTGCAGGCAAAACATAACGACCAACAACAGATAAATTGGACGGTGCAGAACCCACTGCAGGTTTTTCAATAATACCCTGCATAGCGATGCTTTCGCCTTCATTTGGACTTTGTGCAACATCAACAATACCGTATTGATCTACTAAGTGATTAGGAACTGCTTCTACCATAATTTGTGCCGCCTGACATTCATTATAACGAGAAATCATACGCGACAAATCATTCTGCCCTGAGCTATCTTTCACCAATACATCTGGTAATAACACAGCAAAATCATCTTGCCCTACTACACTTTTCGCACATAAAACCGCATGCCCTAAACCTAAAGGTTGAGGTTGTCTTACGCTTACCACACTCACATGAGCAGGAACGATTTGGGTAATCTCTGCAAGTAAATCAAATTTTTTCTTTTGCTCTAGAGTAGTCTCCAACTCAAAGTTCCGATCAAAATAGTTTTCAATCGATGCTTTTGAAGAGTGAGTTACCAAAATAATTTGTTCAACTCCAGCTTCCACCGCTTCACGGACGACATATTCAATTGCTGGGCGGTCAACTACCGTAACCATTTCTTTTGGGATTGACTTACTTGCGGGTAAAAAACGTGTACCTAAACCGGCTACTGGTAAAACTGCTTTTTTGATCATAAGAAATATTTCAAGATATAAAATTTACTTTACAGATGAGTCGGCATTTTCTTGGACGTCATTACCTTTAAATAGAGATGGTCCTACATGTCCTGGTGCATTAATACCTTCGCGTCTTAACATCACTTTGACTGTTTTAAACATGATTTTAAAATCAACCCAAACACTATGATTGTCTACATACCAAACGTCACATTTAAACCGCTCTTCATAATCTAGTTCATTACGTCCACTGACCTGAGCTAAACCTGTCATTCCAGGGCGAACTTCTAAACGACGTGCTTGTTCTGGTGAATATAAAGCGACAAAGTCTTTTAACATTGGACGAGGACCTACCACACTCATATCACCTTTTAAAACATTAATAAGCTGTGGCATTTCATCTAAGCTAGTAGAACGTAATTTCTGCCCAAATGGAGTAATACGCGCCTCATCTGGCAATGGATTACCTTGCGCATCAAATGCATCCTTCATCGAACGGAACTTAATCATTTTAAATAATTTTCCGTCCTTTCCAGGTCTTTCTTGATAAAAGAATATGGGTGAACCTAAATTTTTTTTCACCTTAAATGCTACTATTAAAAAAATAGGAGATAGTAGAATTAAGGCTATTGTTGCAATGAAAATATCAACTAATCTTTTCATAAGAACCATTTAAACCCATAATTTCGAATAATCTATCATTTACTTTTTCAGCATCAAACTTTTGATGGGCCATTTTCATACTTTCTAGCCCCATAAGATTTATTTGAAATGGTGACTCGATAAAAAAGTACATTTTTTCTGCTAGGGCCTCGGCATCCCAACAAGGAACAACAAAACCATTCACACCATCAACCACCGTTTCTCTACATCCTGGAACATCTGTTGTAATAACAGGACGTCCAATAGCCATAGCTTCTTGTGTACTTCTTGGTATGCCTTCTCTATAAGATGGAAGTACAAACACACTCGAGTTGGCGATCCAATCTTTTACATTAGAAACATGTCCAGGATATTCAAATAAACCCTCTGCGATTAGTTCATCTAGCTGAGATTTTGATAATGCTCCCATATTCTGTGTATCTAAACCACCTAATATTGTAAACTTTGTATCAGGATATTTATTTTTTACTATTCTAATGGCATTAATAAACTCAAATATACCCTTTTCTTTCAATAAACGTCCAATAAATAAAAAATTTACAGGTTCTACTGGAGCTGGACTATAACAATACTCTTTCAAGTCTAAACCGATACCACCCAGAATGTGTACCTTTTTGACGGGTAGAGCATATGTATGTATAAGATCGTTTTCATCATCAGGATTTAAAAAAATCATATCATCCAATCTAGGAAGGGCTAGTCGATATAATAAAACTTGAATATTACGAATAAGTTTCGTTTTGCCGCTTTGGCCTTCTGGTTGTGCTGTAAAGGTATATCCAAGCCCTTCGAGCATACCAATAACATGAGGCACTTTTGCAAAGCTTGCAGCTAATGTTCCATAAATTACAGGTTTCGCAAAATATGAAAAAACGATATCTGGCTTAATTATTTTTATTTTACGAATAAGCTGATATGTGGATGCAATATCGGCAAAAGGGTTTAATCCTCCTCGACTTAATTGGTAAGTAACAGGTTCAGCACCTAATGCTTTAATTTTTTCTAAACAGCTTTCTGTATATTCAGAAGTAAAAGCATATACTTGATGCCCATTAGTCACGAGCATTCGTATTAAATCAGCACGAAAACCATAGAAACTTGAACCTGTAGTACCAACAAGAGCGATTTTTTTAGTTTGCATATATATCCAACCATTGCTTGATAATTTTTTGTAAATCAAAATTTTGTTTTACATAAAGCAAAGCCTGTTGAGTATGTACATCCTTGGTTTTTCTATCTAACTGTAAAGCAGTGTTCAGAGCATCTGCTAATTGATCTGAATTCCTAGGCTCTACCAACAGCCCATGTCCCCCTAATACCTCTTTTACGCCACCACAATCTGTTGCAACAACAAAACATTCACATGCCATCGCTTCTGCAACAACTAGACCAAACCCCTCCCATGCTGAAGGTAAAACGAATAAATCGGCAACTGACATTAAATCAGCAATATCATTCCTACGTCCTAAAAGTATTACATCCTGATTTAGACCAAGTAAATTAATTTTATTTTCTATATTAAAACGTAATTCACCATCACCAGCTATAATCAGCTTAAAATCGAGTTTAAACTTATTTTTTAACGTATATATTGCATCTAACAAATTAGGATAATCTTTTTGCTCATTAAAGCGCCCCACTGCCAATAAAAACTTTTGGTTTTCATGTACAAAATCATATCTGCAAACATTCGCTTTTCTATTAAATTTATTTAAATCAATACCATTATAAACAGTTTTTGCATTTTCATTAAATGCTTTAAGCTCAACAAACTTCAAAGTTGCTTCATGGCTTACATTAGTATTAAGGTCAGAAAGTGTATCTGTAAAACGATAAAGCATCATTCTCATACGCCCCCCTTCATTAGAATTATGAGCGGTACAAATTAGACGAGGAAAGCCTATAAATTTACGTACTAATCTCGCAAAAATATTTGCATGTACCATATGTGCATGCACAACATCAGGTTTAAATTGTTTGATAATAGATTTAAATTTTTTAAATGCATGTCTCATTTGCGTTATTCTATTTAATTCTAAACAAATTAATTCAATATCGGCTGATTGAGGCTTAACAATAACTTCACCTTTCAGATATGCAATTTTCACACGATGCCCACGTAAATGCATTTGATCTGCTAAGTCAACCACGACTTTTTCAGCACCACCACCACCAAGGCCTGTAATTAAGTACAATATATTCATTGTCTATCTCTTCTTTCAAGGCTTAATATTAAAAAAATAAAACAACTAAAAAATATTAATGCGGGATTTGTTAATTTTATTAAAGGAAGCAATATTACAACTTTTTCTTTATAGTTATATTTACTTCTAAAAAGCCACGTGATAAAACTAAGTAGAATCCCACCACCTACGAAAACACCAAATATAGCTATAATTGCAAAAAAAAAGGTAATATCTGTCGCCCCTTCAAAAAAAATAGGTGTGCGAGGAGTCCGGACAATATTGCCATAACCAAAAAATATATGCATTGGATCAGAAAAAAAATACTGTAATGCTTCAAACTTCACATTATTACTACCATCTTTATCAGATCCTAAGACTTCTAATCTATCTTTTATTACTTCAGATAGACCAATAAAAGCCATCACAGCAATCAATATTAATGTAAGAAAGTTTTTTATATTTTTTGTAAAAACTATTATTGAATAGATAGCCACCAGAATAAAGCCAGCAAATGATAGTGATAATAAAACTGAAAAAATACCTAAAAACCTATAAAAATCATTTTTCTTTGACATTATATACTGTAAAGACAATAGAGCTATTTGTGCACCAACAAAAGCTGCTGGTTCTGACATAAGCCCTGTAGGTCGATATAAATCATCCATATACTCTGAACGAGAAACTTCCCCACCTAATAAAACAGATACATCTACACTCTTAGAAGAAAGACCAAAGATATAAACTCCTAAAAATTGAAGAACAACAATTAAACTTAGAAAGGCAATATAATAATTCAGACTTTTCAGTATAATTTCTTTATCTATCTTATCCACAAGATCCGAAATTAAAAACATTGAAATAAAAAGAAAGACTGATCTTTGTGAGTTTAATATTAAATTATCATACAAGGTACTAAAAGATTGAATATAAATTAAAATTTCCCAAAAAAATATTAAAAACAAAGTTAGAACAATTTTTTTTACACTAACTTTGGGATAATATATAAATCTAAAGAGAACTAAAATAGGAATAAATATCAATAAATTCCCATAAAAAATAAAAGGACTATTTAAATCCAATGTAAAAAAAAGAAAGATCAAGAGCATATAGATACTTAAAAAAGCTTTTTTATCTATTATCATCAACAAATCACCTTAACCCATTCTTTTACAATACTTTCAATATTATAGCTCTTTGCATTATCAAAGGACTTATTTATCATCGTACAAAAATCGGTACTATTTATATCATGAGCGAATCGGAAAATTTGCATAGATAGTTCCTCAATATTACCATCCTCTACTAAACAGCCATTTGTATCATTTATTATTTCAGCTGGCCCTGTATCACAGTCAAATGCAACGATAGGTAATCCATAACTTTGTGCTTCTAATAAAACCATTGGCAAGCCTTCAAAACGAGAACTCATACAAAAGAAAGAAGCCTGCCGATAAAATTGATCCATATTTTTTTGCTGACCAGCAAAAATAATTGACTCTGAAACGCCATAGTTTACAGCCATTTCTTTTAAGCTAACCTCATCCTCTCCAGTTCCAACAATTATAATTTTCCAACCATCCAATTTATGAGCAACTTTCGACCAACTAGGTATGAGTAAGTCGAAACCTTTTTGATAAGTTAAACGTCCAACACACAGAATAATTTTATGTTCTAGGCTTGGGGTATTGTCTTGAAGCTCATAAGGACTAGGATTTGCTATTGCAACAACTTTATTCGTATGAGTAAGATTAAATCTTTTATCCCAAAAAGACTTATCTCTTTCAGTCAATGTAACAATTTTATTACCCCATTTTGCAGCCATCCATCGACCCAAGTCACGAAACCGAGAGCCAAGGTTGACTTTTAAGTTAAAATGTTCCCAACAAATATGATTAATTCTTAATCCAGCGCAAGCAGGCACTGTAAAAACGCAACTGATACTATCTACAACAATCAGGGTATCTATTTGCTTAGATATCAAAAAATTCCGGATTTTTCTAACTGCTTGGAAAAAATTCTTTTTCATTGAAACTTTTTCATTAAATAAAGCCTGAATTTTAATATTTGAATTAAGTTCAAAAAAAGGCTGGTCTCCATGACTTAATGATAAAATAAAGACATTATTATTCTGTTGAGCTAAATTGTTTGCAATTAAAGTAGTAACACGCTCTGTTCCACCTGAATGATTAATATCACCAATAAGAAAACAAATTTTTTTCATACTATATACCAACTTTTATAAATCTTGAAAAATACGAAAAAATAGCATAAATAATATTTGTATCTTGCTTACGTTGCATGAAACTCTTGTTTAAATAATGTGCACACTGTCCAAATCTAATAATTGTTTTAACCCAAGCCATTACATTTCCAAAGTACACATATATAGGAATAAGTTTCAACATAGTAGCACGGGATATATAATGTCCTTCAGCATGCTTCAATAATGAACTTTTACTTAAACGATTTTCTGTTGCATCATCAAAAAACAATCTTAATGGTTCAGGTATATATGCAAATTTATACCCTGCATGCGAAATTTGGACGTAAAACCATATCTCAGGAATAAACTTAATATTCGAAGCGACTGGATATAAAAAACATTTCAAAATATCTGTTTTAAAAACATCAATTCTTTCACCAAAATTTTTTGCATTAGAGAATTCTTCAAAATATGAACTTATTACAATATTTTCAGATATTTTTTTTCCATCAAATTTCTTTTTAACATTTGAATAAGCTAGAAATCTCAAGCCTATAATAGAGTCAGAATTTAGTAAAGATATATACTTCTGGAATATTTCTTCTATATTTGTTTCTTTAGCGAGAGCATCATCTGAGTCAACTCCACAAAATAAAAATCCATTCGCATTAAGTACAGCTTTATTCCATGCCGCCTGCTTACCAGCATTTTCTTGTTTTAAGTAACGTATATTTATGATACTATCTTGTATAAACTCTTTTACAACAATTTCTGTATGATCTGTTGAGCCATCATCTACAATTAACCATTCAAAATTTTTCAAAGTTTGTTTTTTTAAACTTTCATATAAACGACCTAAAGTATGAGCACGATTATATGCTGGAGTAAAAATTGTTAATGCAACACTCATATTTTGTAGGCTCCTATAGGCAATAAAACCTTTACGATACTTGCCTTTTTATAAAATAAATTTAAAATCAAAGATGATATAAACTCTGTAACTAGAACTGCATATGCTGCCCCAACTACACCCCATTTTTTTATAAAAAAGAAAGATAGAGTTAAGTTTAATAAACAGCAAAAAATTGATTTATATGCTAAAAACTTATACCCATTAAACTTGATAATTAAACGTGAAAAATAAAACCCTATTACCCAAAAAAACTGAAAAATTAATAGCCATCGCAAAACCTCAAGAGATTCAATATACTCGCTACCATATAAAAAAATAACAATATAATATGCAAAAAACTCAAGTAAAATGACTACAACTAAGGACAGAACAACTATATTATATAAAACTTTATTAGATAACTTTATATACTCTTTATTATTATCAATATTAATATTATATATAGAAGTCATATAACTCATAATTAACGTTGTTGGTACAATACACCATGCACCCGCAAGAATAAATGCAATAGAATATATTCCTACACTTTTTGTTCCTTCTAAATAAGCCAATAAAAAATTTGATATCTGCCCATTAATAGTAGCTGTTAAAATTGCTAAAGTTAAGGGTATACCAGTCCCTAAAAAATAGCCGAAATATTTTTTAGTTTGTTTTTTAGCTATAATTTTATTAAAATCAATATAATATCTATATTTATATATAATAATTTTAATTAAAAATGGTATTAATGACATTAAAATAATTGGAATATTTAAATATAATACATTCAACTTAAAATACACTATACTATATCTTAGAATGAGTGCGACAAGTAACCCAATAATATTTGCTAATACATTAAATTTTGACAATAATTGACCTTCATAAAAAGAATTAGCTAAGTCAATAGATATAAAATAATAAGCAATACCAGTGGAAAAAACAAAAAAGAAACCAGTAAAACTTGTATTAAAATAAGCCCATATTAATACAAATGTAGATAGAAACAGATATAGTGCACTAACAAATAATATTGAATTTTCTAAAAAAAGACTATGATGAGGTTTATTTTGGCTAACATATTTAAAATATATTTGATCCAACCCCAACTGAGCAATTGTTTTTAATACAATAAAAATTGAAGCGGCTAATGCAATTTCACCATATATAGCTGGCCCTGTGTATTTAGCTACAGCCGAAATAATAAAAATTAAACCAAAAAGAGATATACCTTTTTCAAAAAGCATCCATAGTGAATTTCTAATTCTAGGATCATTTTTTAATTTATAAATTAAGTTCATCATATTTACAGTCGTAAATCACTTTCAGTTTTATCAAGTATGTACTTTAAGTCATATAGAACATGTTTCTCTTTGCCTAATGCAATGAGCTCCTGACTCGACATTGCTTTAAACTGATCATGGGCAACAGCAATAACTATTGCATCATAATGACCTTGCTTTAATTCCGTAACCGGAGCTAAGCCATACTCGCCTTCAACTTCGGCACTATCCACCCAAGGATCGTAAATATCAAGATCTAAATCGTATTCCTTTAGTGCTTTCACCATATCTACAATTTTGGTGTTCCGGATATCAGGGCAGTTTTCTTTAAAACTCAAACCTAAAATTAATATACGAGCACCTACCACTTGTATGCGCTGCTTTACCATTTCTTTGATCAATTGGGTTGCAACATATTCACCCATACGATCATTTAAACGACGAGCTGCCAAAATAATTTCTGGATGTAAACCAATTGACTCTGCTTTATGCGTTAAATAATACGGGTCAACACCAATACAATGACCACCAACTAAACCAGGTCTAAAGTTTAAAAAATTCCATTTTGTACCTGCTGCTTTAAGTACATCTTCGGTATCAATACCCATTTTATTAAAAATAAGAGCCAATTCATTAATCAGTGCAATGTTGACATCTCTTTGTGTATTTTCAATTACTTTAGCTGCTTCAGCGACTTTAATATTAGGAGCTTTATGTGTCCCTGCTTCAATAATCAGGTTATAAACCTCATCAACATAGTCTGCAACTTCAGATGTTGAACCTGATGTAATTTTTAAAATATTGGTCACACGTCGTTGCTTATCACCTGGGTTAATACGTTCCGGACTATAACCTACAAAAAAATCTTGATTAAATATCAAGCCTGAATATTTTTCTAATTCAGGTATGCACACCTCTTCTGTAGCACCGGGATAAACAGTTGATTCATAAACAACGGTATCACCTTTTTTTAATACTTTAGCAATACTTTGTGATGCTTTTACAAGAGGAGTCAAATCTGGTTGTTTAAAATCGTCAATGGGTGTTGGCACCGTGACGATAAAAAAGTTTGAATTTTGTAAGTCTTCAATATTTGCTGTATACGATAACTGCCGTACGTGTTTTAACTCATCTGAAGAGACTTCTAATGTATGGTCATGTCCATTTTTTAACTCTAATATCCGATTTTCATTTATATCAAAGCCGATTGTAGGTTTATGTTTAGCAAATTCAACTGCCAAAGGTAATCCAACATACCCTAAGCCGATAATTGCTATTTTTAGTTGTTCAAGTTGAAACATATATAAAACCTAACCATTTAATTTTAAATGGAGAAACATCATGGATACGACCTACTACGCTAATATAGCAGACTTTAAACAAAATTTTCTCGAAATATACAATCACTGCTTGGCAAATAAAGTATGATTTGGGTTAATTATAGACTACAATCCAATGTCTTCATGCAAAGTATCATTGGATTACAAACAATAAAGGGTTTGAATGTGAAGTACCAAAGCACATTATTATTTTTAGCCATTTCACTTTCGTTTACAGGATGTGCAGTCACCTCAGGCTTACAAACTTATGACTTACCTGAACAAGGTACTTTTAAGACAGAACAAGGAGCAGAAGTTTCTGTTGTTCAACTCACCCAAAGCAATATTCCAAAAATTAGTTCTGATGCTTTGCTTCCGCAAGGAAATATAAGTGCTTTATTTAATACTCCTTTTTATCAATATCGCTTAAGCGCTGGGGATGTCTTATCTATTCAGCTTTGGGCATATCCTGAAATTACTCCTCCTATTCAAGGAGCCTCTACTGATATTAAAGCATTTGGTTATCCTATTGATTCTGCAGGTAATGTTCAATTACCACTTGTAGGACAAGTTCATATTGCAGGGAAAACACTGGCTGAAACCAATAAATATTTACGAAGTCAATTTGCTAAATATTTAAAAACACCTGATGTTGTAGTGCGCGTGTTGTCATACCAAGCTAAACGCTATTTTGTTAATGGTCAGGTTATGAAAAGTGGACAATACACTTTAGATGATCAACCAATTAGTATTTATACAGCCTTAAGTATGGCTGGAGGTGTAAATCAAGAGTCTGGTGACAATACCGATATTCAACTCATTCGTAATGGCGAAGTTTATAATTTAAATGTCGTTGCACTTGAGAAACAAGGTTATTCACTGCACAAATTATTAGTCCAACCCAATGATACAATTTATGTAAATACTAAACAAAATCAAAAACTCTATGTTATGGGTGAGTCTAATAAAAGTTCAGCAATTCCATTACGAGATCAGGGAATGACCTTAAGTGATGTATTGGGCGAGAGTGAAGGTGTTAATCCATACTCGGCAAGTGCAGCTCGTATTTATGTCATGCGTACAGATTTACAAACAAAAAGATCAACAATCTATCAGCTCAATTTGAGTAGTATTGGTAACCTTGCATTATCTAATCAATTCCAAATGCAAAAAAATGATATTGTTTATATTGATGCAACTGGTTTAACACGCTGGCAGCGTATTATGAACCAGATTGTACCATTCTCAAGTGCACTTTATACCTTTGATCAATTGGGTAAAAACTAGAATGCAGTTACAAAATATCTTAGTAGTCTGTGTAGGTAATATTTGCCGCAGTCCAATGGCAGAATACTTTTTAAAGACCCAACATCCAGCATTAAACATATCATCTGCTGGTATTTCAGCCCTAGTAGGTCATACTGCAGATGACAAAGCGATTCATTGTATGGATCAGTTGAATATTGATATGAGACCACACGTGGCTCGCCAGCTCAGTGCTGAATTGATCAAACAAAATGATTTGATTTTAGTCATGAGCAATAATCAGCAAAAGCATATTGAACAAACTTGGCCATTTGCTAAGGGTAAAATTTTTAGGCTTGGCCATTGGCAAGGGCAAAATATACCTGACCCCTATCAGCATGACCAAGCTTTTTTTGATCAGACTTGCCGCAACATTCAAAGCTATGTGCAAGATTGGCGCACTCAATTATAATTGTATATTAGTTGTAAATTTATGAACCAAAACTCTAAAACTAGCGAAGATAGCATCGATTTAAAAGAGTTATTCTTTTCATTGATTGCACAGTGGAAAATCATAGCATGCTGCGTGGTCTTAAGTTTAATTTGTGCCTTGCTATACTTACGGATAACGCCAGATACTTATTCTGTAGATGCAATGGTACAAGTTGAGGACAGTAAAGGCGCTGCCTCTGCTGCTTTGCTTGGTGACCTTTCTAAAGTCAGTGGAGGTCTATCTCAAAAATCACCAGCTGATCCAGAAATAGAGATTCTTCGTTCTAGAATGGTTTTAGGACAAGTCATCCAGAACCTTAATCTTGATATTAACGTCAAAGATAACCAATCAGGATTGATCGACAAGTTAATTTCACAAGATAAGAGTAGACTTGAGTATCGTCATGAATCTGTACTGTACAGTAATCAAAATAATAATTTGATTATACGAGAACTTAAAGTACCTGAATATTATTTAGATAAACCCTTAAAGTTAGAGTCCAAAGGTGCAAATCAATTCACTTTAACATACAAAGATCAAGTTGTATTTAATGGTCAATTAAACAAAAAAAATATACTAAATACAAATAGAGGTCTTTGGCAGGTACAACTTAATGCTCAAGGTAACCTGAAAGAACAAAGCTATACTTTAACTAAACTCGCTCTACCAACAGCCGTTAAAAATTTTAATGATATCTATAGTGTTGCTGAAAAAGGTAAAGTGACTGGTGTTATTGGTTTAAATTATCTAGGTCAAGATCCTGAGCACATTACACAAGTACTAAATAATGTTCTAACTGTTTATCACCAACAAAACATTGAGCGAAAGTCTTTAGAATCTAAACAAACTTTAGCTTTTCTTGAGAAACAATTACCAGAGCTTCGAAAGCAGCTAGAAGATTCTGAGATCAAGTTTAACCAATTTCGTGAAAAGTATAAAACAGTCGATGTAAATGCTGAGTCGGAGCTATTACTTAAGCAAAATATTGATTTAGAAAAGCTTAAAATCGAGCTACAACAGAAACAAGCTGAGCTTTCTGCTAAATATACCAATGATCATCCATTAATCCGTCAAATCGATGCACAAATTACAGAGATTAATAAAAAGATTGCTGATCTTAATAATCGTTTAACTCAACTTCCTGAAACACAACGTTTATATTTACAACTATATCGTGATGTAAAAGTAAACACAGAGCTCTATACGTCGTTACTAAACAGTTATCAACAGCTTAAAATTGCTAATGCAGGTGAGATTGGTAATGTTCGCATTATTGATACTGCTGTAGAACCTGTTAAACCTATTAAACCTAAAAAATTGATTGTTCTAATACTTTCTATTTTTGTTGGTGGTTTTATCGGGATATTAATTGCATTATTACGTAATATGATGCGTAGTGGAGTTAATGATTCTACTCAAATTGAAAATGAATTAGATCTTCCAGTTTATGCGACCGTACCTCGTTCTCCTATTCAAGAGACTCGTATGAGTATTTTGAAAAAGAAAAAGAGTATTCCTATTTTAGCAGTTAAAAGTAGTGATGATATTGCGATTGAAAGTTTGCGTAGTATTCGTACTGCCATTCACTTCGCTTTAACCTCAGCAAAAAATAATATTATTATGATTGCTGGCCCGTCTCCAGAAGTCGGAAAATCGTTTATTTCAACAAACCTAGCTACTATTTTTGCACAAGGGAATAAACGCGTATTATTGATTGATGCTGATATGCGCCGTGGTTATATGCATAAATACTTCGATGTCGATGTAAAACCTGGTCTTTCTGAATTACTAAGTGGCCAAGCTGACTTGACACAAGTTTTGCATAAAACGCAAGTTGCGAATCTCGACGTGATTACCCGTGGTAAGAGCCCAACGAATCCCTCAGAAATGTTGAGCTCTACACAGTTCAAAGACTTACTAGAGAAGTTCCAAACGCAATATGACCATATCATTATTGATACTCCACCAGTGCTTGCAGTAACTGACGGCATTATTATCTCTCAATATACTGGTGTGAACTTAATTGTTGCTCGTTATGCTAAGTCTCATATGAAAGAGCTTGAATTAACAGTTAATCGCTTTGAACAAGCTGGTGTTAAGGTGAATGGCTTTATTCTTAACGATATTCAACGCTCTAGTGGCGGTGGTTATGGTTATAACTATGCCTATGCCTATAAAGCACAAAAAGAAGACTAAGTTTCAAGTTTTCATAAAACCGGATCAAATGATCCGGTTTTTTTATTTAATTTTTTAAGTTTCGCCAAATTAAAACTAACTAAAATATATAAAAAAACCACTCGTTTTTTTTGTTAAACATTCTATGCTTAAGTCGAAGCATGCTAAGATCGAAGCAGCCTTTTAGACTCAAATGATTATTTTTGGAACCTTTTATGAGTAAAGCCTTACCCATTGCTGTCGCTGTAGTTTTAGGCGGTGCTGCACTTGTACCTGTATATTATGCAACTCAACATCCGACCACAGAAGTTGGACGTAAAGCAGACAAAAATGCTTCTCCAATTCAAAAAATCAGTTATGTGCTTGGGTATGAAGTTGCGCAACAAACTCCTCCAGAACTGGATACAAAGGCATTTGTTCAAGGGATCCATGATGCACGTAGCAAACAGCCAAGTGCTTATACTCAAGAAGATTTAAAAGCAGCTGTTGCAGCTTATGAAAAAGAGTTACAACAAAAAATGCAGCACCCAGATAAACCAGCGCAAGCAGGCACATCTGCTGATTCTGCAGATGCACAATTCCTTGCTGAAAACAAAACAAAAGCTGGGGTAAAAACTACTGCATCAGGTTTGCAATATATCATTACTAAAGAAGGTACTGGTAAGCAGCCAACAGCACAGTCTGTTGTTAAAGTTCATTATGAAGGTCGTTTAATTAACGGTCAGGTTTTTGATAGTTCTTATAAACGTGGTCAACCTATCGAGTTCCCTCTTAATCAGGTGATTCCAGGATGGACTGAAGGTCTTCAACTTATGAAAGAAGGCGGAAAAGCGACTTTCTTTATTCCATCAAACCTTGCATATGGTCCACAAGAAGTTTCAGGGATCCCAGCAAACAGTACACTGATTTTTGATGTTGAACTCATTTCAGTGAAATAATGACAATCCAGGAGAGTAATTATACTCTCCTGTTTTTTTGGAAAATGGCATGAAAAAAATTAGTTTGGTTATTGCAGCCTCAACAATGAGTTTATCTGTTCTTGCTGCCACGCCGATAACAAATAAAAGCCCAGCAAAAGATCAGTTTAGCTATAGTTATGGCTATTTAATGGGACGTAATAATACTGATGCATTAACAGATTTAAATCTTGATATCTTTTATCAAGGTCTTCAAGAAGGTGCTCAGAACAAGTCAGCACGCCTCACTGATGAAGAAATGGCGAAAGCGATTAATGAGTATAAAAAAACTTTAGAAGCTAAACAGCTTGTTGAATTTCAAAAGCAAGGGCAACAAAATGCCCAAGCTGGGGCTGCTTTTCTGGCGGAAAATGCTAAGAAATCTGGTGTGATTACAACAAAATCAGGTTTGCAATATCAAGTATTAAAAGAAGGTTCTGGTAAAACACCTAAAGCTACTTCTCGTGTAAAAGTGAACTATGAAGGCCGTTTACTCGACGGAACTGTCTTTGACAGTTCAATTGCACGTAATCACCCTGTCGATTTCCAGTTGAATCAGGTGATTACAGGCTGGACAGAAGGCTTACAAACGATGAAAGAAGGCGGTAAAACCCGTTTCTTTATTCCAGCTAAACTTGCTTATGGTGAAGTAGGCGCTGGTGATAGTATTGGTCCAAATAGTACTTTAATTTTTGATATTGAATTGCTACAAGTTTTGCCAAAATAAGTTTTTTAAGATCAAAAAAAAGCGATCATTTAAGATCGCTTTTTTTATTTTAATGTTTTAAATCTCTTGGTCTAAAACCAGTAATCAGTAAGCCAATTAAGTAAGCGATTACACCTACTACGCATAGACCTGCGACCTCAGCAATACGGATCCATTGAGAAAGTTCACCGTTATACCAATTTAACCCAAACCAAAGTACTGCAATCATAGCAAGGTTTGCTAAACCATATTGAAGAGCTAGTTTTTTCCAATGTGAGCCAAATCGGAAAATATTACGCTTATGTAGATAGAAGTAGAGCAAACCGGCATTTACCAAAGCTGAGCCAGAAGATGCCAATGCAAGCGCCATATGCTCAGCATGCCAATTGATTAGTTTAAAGAATCCAATAAATACAACGTTTAAAATGGCATTTGCGGCAACTGACATTAAACCTACACGTACTGGTGTTTTAGTATCTTGCTGCGCATAGAAGCCTGGTGCAAACACCTTAATGAGCATAAAAGAAATTACACCAGCACTCATACATTGCAATGCAAGTGCTGTCATTTGAGTATCACGTAGGTCAAATTCTCCACGTTGGAATAAAGCCTGAATAATCGGTGTAGAAAGCATAAATAAGGCGATACTTGCTGGCAAACCAACCAACACAATAACTCTTGCTGCCCAGTCGATCATGCCGCGGAACTTTTCCTGATCTTGCTCAGCATGGCGTGCTGAAAGCGAAGGCAAAATGACTGTACCAATCGCAACACCGATTAAACCTAAAGGTAGCTCAGTCATACGCTCTGCACTGTAGAGCCAAGATACCGAACCGTCTTGCATGAAAGAGGCCCAAATCGTATTTAACAATAGGTTAATCTGAGTCACAGACACACCAAATAATGCTGGAAGCATTAATTTTAAAATACGCTCTACACCCTCGTGTTTAAAATCAACTTTGGGTGGAATCAGTAAGTTTTTACGCCATAATTCAGGAATTTGTATGGCTAACTGTAAAATACCTGCTGCGACAACAGACCATCCTAATGCTTTAATAGGCTCAGCCATATATGGGGTAAGCCACCATGCACCTGCAATCATTGCGACATTAAGCAAAACAGGCGAAAAGGCTGGGGAAGCAAAAGAACCATAACTGTTTAAGATACTGCTGGCAAAAGCAGTCAGTGACATAAACATTAGATATGGAATAGTCAGACGGAACATACTGACCGCTAAATCGAACTTTTCAGGGTCATTATGGAAGCCCGGCGCATACATATAGATGATCGCTGGTGCTAACACCATAGCCACAAAAGTGAGTAAGGTCATGACCGTGAGTAAGCAACCAAATACCCGACTAATCAGGATTTGAACTTCAGCATGTGCTCGGCCTGTTTTATATTCGGTTAGTACTGGAATAAAGGCTTGCGAGAAAGCTCCTTCGGCAAACAATCGTCGAAAGAAATTGGGAATACGAAAAGCCACAACGAAGGTATCGAAATCTTTACCCGCACCAAACACGTTGAGTAATACGACATCTCGTACCAACCCCAACACACGTGACAACATCGTCATCGCACTGACAATAAAAGTCGATCGCCACAATGCCATCGTACTCACCTACAGCTATATTC
Organism: Acinetobacter genomosp. 33YU; assembly: GCF_001990725.1. Classification (NCBI taxonomy): domain Bacteria; kingdom Pseudomonadati; phylum Pseudomonadota; class Gammaproteobacteria; order Moraxellales; family Moraxellaceae; genus Acinetobacter; species Acinetobacter genomosp. 33YU. Next base: position 131,714 of record NZ_LFZQ01000017.1, read on the forward strand.
GAAAGTCGCTATTGTAATGAAACTAGAAAATCTTTTCGTTGTGAAATGATGAATGAACTCAAGTTTTTTTCTGTGCTAATAGTTGTCTAAAGTGTTGCCATTTAAAATAAGGCCCCGGATCAGTTTTTCGGCCCGGCGCAATGTCCGAATGCCCTGCAATATGATTCTTAATTTCAGGGTAAGCTTGGCGAATAGCCCTAACCACATCGGTTAGTACGCTGTACTGTATTTCCTCAAAAGGTAAATCATCACTTCCTTCAAGCTCAATACCAATTGAATAATCATTGCATTCAACTTTGGCTAAATAGCTCGAACGCCCTGCGTGCCATGCACGATCATTAAAATTAACAAACTGTAGGACCTCACCTGTTCGTAAAATTAACAGGTGCGTAGAGACCTGCATACCTTCAATAGTCTGGAAATAAGGATGAACTGACCAATCTAACTTGTTTTGAAAAAACTGCTCAATATACCCACCTCCAAATTGAGATGGCGGCAAGCTAATATTATGAACCACAATCATTTGAATTTCGGTACCAGTCGGACGCTGGTTAAAATTTGGAGAAGGAACTTGTCTCGCCCCTTTTAATTGTCCATCTATAACTTCATACGGTGTGATTTTCTTCATTGAAGTGCCAATAAATTGCTTGCCATTGTTTTAGTTTAAAACACTTATGTGCTTTTCAAAGTAGTCAGCACGATTGTTTATCGCGATTAATCTCATAAAACAGCTTATTTTTAAAGTCGACGGTGCTAATATATCGCAAGTTTTAGGGTCATCGACAAAATGGAAACCGTATGAGCATACCTCAGTCTTTGCTTGAACAGTCAATTCAAATCAATATTCAACAAGCATTACAAGAAGATATTGGGGACGGTGACATTACCGCCATGCTCACACCTGAAGATGAACAGGCTACCGCAACTATCATTAGCCGTGAAGATATGGTTTTAGCTGGACAGCCTTGGGTGAATGCGCTCATCTCAGCTTATGACAACACTGTACAGGTGACTTGGTTAAAACAAGAAGGTGACCGTGTTGCTGCAAATGAAGCCTTTTTAAAGCTTGCTGGTTCTGCACGTAGCTTACTGACGGTAGAGCGCCCTGCTTTAAACTTTATTCAAACTTTATCTGCTGTTGCTACAAAAACTGCTGAATATGTTCAGCATCTTGAAGGTTTAAATACAAAACTTCTCGATACACGTAAAACTTTACCGGGTTTGCGTATTGCACAAAAATATGCTGTTGCTATTGGCGGCGGACAAAACCATCGTCTTGGTTTATTTGATGCATTCTTAATTAAAGAAAACCATATTATGGCAGCTGGTGGTATTGCCCAAGCAATTGCAAAAGCACACCAAATTGCACCAGGCAAACCAGTTGAAGTCGAAGTTGAAACTTGGGATGAGCTCAACCAAGCACTTGAGGCTGGTGCGGACATTGTCATGCTAGACAACTTCAGCCAACAGCAAATGATTGATGCCGTAAAGCATGTAGCTGGACGTTGTAAACTCGAAGCTTCTGGCAATATCACCATTGAAAACTTGCGTGAAGTGGCAACTACTGGTGTCGACTATATTTCTATGGGTGTCCTGACTAAAGACGTCAGAGCTGTTGATTTATCTATGCGTTTTAATGCTTAAATAAAATCCACATCGTTATTGGTTTGTTTCTGCGACTTAGTCATGTCTGCCGCTTGTGTTTTTTGCCATGCTGACTGAGTCGCTTGTGCCCCGTTATCTCGTGGGTCGGCAGCCATTAAAACAAAAGTAACTACTGCTAATAATACAATAAAACCTTGTAGCATAAATTTTCCCCATCACTTTTAAAAATTCAGGGTTTCAAGGTAAAAGATAAATATGACCAAGCTTAGGAGATTCTGTTACAAAAGGTAAGTCTTTATTTTTATTATTCATCTACACAACAAGATATTACCCTCTCTTCCTTTATATTTCCGAACTTTAGATTGTGCTAGGTGTCATCTACAACCTGCCCAAAATCTATAAATATATTGTTTTTGCAATAAATCAGATATATGCAGAAAGAGAACAGGTTTTGTAGATGACAAATGCATTTGGTTACTTTGGGCGAAACCAAAGTAACGAATTAGCTACTTCCACTGGATGAATAAACGATAAGACTCCGTCGTGCTAGCTAATTTAAAATAAATTATTAACTCAAAACGTCAGCTTAATCATCCATCCATTACAGCAACTCAAGACTCTAAATAACCCATATATGGGTCAGAAATCGAATCTTCTTGAGTTTCTATACGTCCTGCAAAACGGCGACTAAACGTTGCATCATCAGCTAATGTCACCGTAAAGTCATACCAACCACCAAATTCAGACATATCCCAAACTAATTCTTTTTCAGAACTATTCGTTTCTATATTCCATGTTTTATTTGGTAGATAAGCATTTGCTTTGACGTTAAGCTTGACTGACTTATTGCCGTCGTGACGAACTTTTAAATACAAATTCGCATCACACTCTTCCACACAGACTCTAATTTCTGGTAATGCTTGAGTTTGGTTAACTTGGTTCAAATTGCCTTTAAACGCACGATGGAAACCATTTGGTCCAAGTACCCATAAATCATACTGTCCATTTGTGGTATTCCACACGTCATCAAGCTGTTTACCTGCCTCAACCATATAGCGACGAGGAGCTACTGTAAGATCTAATCGATTATAGACATGGAAAACAGCTGCTTGTTTACCCGTATTAGAGAACATCAATTTAACTGTTTTTTGAGTGGCATCAACTTTGGCACTGGTGTGCAAAATATATGGCAAAGCACGTGATGGTCGAATCCCCATTTCCTGCTGAGGAAATTGCTGCTGGCTCGGTACAGGAACTTGTGGCAATAAAGCTTGAGCAACACGAATCGCATCGGCTTCGGCTTTGGTTTTCTTGCCATCTAGTTCAGCAACAGGCAAAAGGTTCGGTGTTTTAAAATTAAATGCTGTCGTTAAATCACCACATACGGCGCGGCGGTATGGGCTAATATTCGGCTCTTGTACACCAAAGCGTTTTTCTAAAAACTGTAAAATAGAAGTATGGTCAAAGACTTGAGAGTTTACCCAGCCACCACGGCTCCACGGTGAAATCACATACATAGGAACACGCACACCCGGCCCATACACTCGACCATCTGGCTTAGGTTGAGATTTTGAAGTCGCTACTGCTGGATGATTAAAGTATTCATAAGATACTTGCTGATCGGTTAAAGTTGTTTTTCCATATACAACGCCATTTATATCTTTAGATGGCGCACTCGGTGAAGGAACATGGTCGAAGAAACCATCATTTTCATCGAAGTTCACCAATAAAACCGTTTGACTCCACACTTGAGGGTTTTCAGTTAAAGCATTTAATACTTCCTGAATATACCAAGCGCCTTGCACAGGACTAGATGGCCCTGGATGTTCACTGTAAGTTGCCGGAGCAACTAACCAACTCACTTGAGGTAGTTTTCCTTGCGCAATATCAGCTTTAAAAGTTCCTAAAAAACCACCATCTGGCATGGTATTGGCAATACCTTTATAAAGTGGCTGTGTTGCATCGATTTTTTCATCGTATGCTGGGCATGTTGAGGTGTCATTACTGACAGGTTGACCAGATTGCTCGTTAGCACGGCGATATTGCTTGAAACCAGCTAAGGGGTTATCGGTAAAGTTATCTGGCATATTTTGATACACTTTCCATGTCACGCCAGCCTGCTGTAAACGCTCAGGATACGTCGTCCATTCATAACCTTCTGTTGATGATCCAATCCCATCAAATTCGTTGACCACACTGGCTACACCTGCGCCTGTAGGTCCATTGGTTCCAGTCCATATAAACTTACGGTTCGGGTTAGTCCCTGCATGCATAGCGCAGTGGTAGGCATCACAAATGGTAAAAGCGTTGGCTAAAGCAAACTGATATTCAACTTCTTGCTTTTTATAGTAGCCCATTGACTGCGGTTTCTTATAAGCCACCCAGTCGCTCATACGACCATTGTCCCAAGCAGCTTGGCCATCAGACCAAGAGTGAGGAGTTCCTGAAACACGCTGAGCATTTCCTAAACGACTATCTAAATGGTAAGGCAATACTTTATTTTTCTTGGCGTCGTATTGCTCCCAAACTTTGCGGCTTTCTGTCATTGGAATGGTAAAGCGGTCACCAAAACCACGCACACCTTTTAATGTTCCGAAATAATTATCAAACGAGCGGTTTTCCTGAGTCAAAATCACGATATGTTTAACATCTTGAATAGTTCCACTTTCAACTTTGGCATCAATAGCCAGCGCTTTTTGAATACTTAACGGGAAACTTGCCAGAGCAGCGGTCCCAAACATAGTTTTTGTAGAATTTAAAAGAAATTCGCGACGATTCATTTTTTCATCCTTAATTTTTATTATGGTGCACAGTGCATTTTGCAATTGCTAGTTGGCGGTGTTGTTGGCGATGAATTATCTGAGTTGTTGTCATCGTTACAAGCACTGAGCATAAGCGCTAAAGATGTAATAAATAAAAGTGAAATTTTTCGCATCATTTTTTTCCAAACGGTTTAAATGCGAACTACTAATAAAGCGTAAAAGTGACAAGCAAGTGATGTTTTTATGTCGATTTGATGAAGGCATAAAAAAACGCATCCGAAGATGCGTTTTTTAGATAACTTGAGATTACCAGCCTAAAGCTTCTTGTTGCTTTTTAATCAGCTCGGCAATTCCTTTTTCTGCCATTTCTAACATGGCATTGCTTTGTGCACGAGTAAACGGTTTATCTTCGGCTGTACCTTGAATTTCAATAAACTCGCCAGCTTGTGTCATCACGACATTTAAGTCAGTTTGACAGTTCGAATCTTCTTCATAGCAAAGATCAAGAAGCACTTCATCTTGATACATACCTACAGAAATTGCAGCAACTAAGCCTTTAAGCGGATCATGCTTAATTTTTTTCTGTGCAAGTAAAACATTCATCGCATCAACCAATGCTACAGCAGCACCAGTGATTGAAGCAGTACGTGTACCGCCATCTGCCTGAATGACATCGCAGTCGATGGTAATGGTATTTTCACCAAGCTTTTTCAAATCAACCATCGCACGTAAGCTACGGCCAATGAGGCGTTGGATTTCTTGAGTACGACCAGTTTGTTTACCACGAGCAGCTTCACGGTCACAACGAGAATGTGTTGAACGCGGTAACATACCATACTCTGCTGTTACCCAGCCTTGACCTTGGCCTTTTAAAAAGCGTGGCACTGAGTTATCAATGCTTGCAGTACAAAGGACTTTGGTGTGACCAAATTCGACCAGCACAGAACCTTCAGCATAACGGGTGTAGTTTCGTGTAATTTTCACTTCACGTAATTGGTCTAATGCACGTTGGTCAATACGCATAATCCTTCCTAACTTCTCTTAAATACAAACTTGGGCATAGTATAGCAAAGGATTTTGACAGGTTGAGTTTATTCCCTACTTTGAAATGTAAGTCTGTACTTTTCATGACTTAAAAATAAAAATAGCCCCTAAAAAGGAGCTATTTTGGATTAACTGAGATTATGCAAATTTAAATTTTGCTTTTAACTTTTCTAATGTCTGCATCACTTTTCCATTAGTTTGGTTTGGTAATGAGCATTTTGCTAAACGTACCCATACACTCCAGAACTGGCGCATAAAGCTCGCTTCGTTGTAGTGAATACCATATTCTGCACAGAGTGCCTTAATCTTTGGCGCTACTTCTTTATAGCGGTTGGCAGGCATATCTGGGAATAAGTGGTGTTCAATTTGATGACTTAAGTTACCACTCATAAAGTGCATCCACTCTGTGCCACTAAAATTACTCGAACCACGAATCTGACGTAAATACCACTCTGCCTTAGTTTCAGTGTCGGTATTGTCCGGCTCAAACGTTTCTGCATCTTCAGTAAAGTGACCATTAAAGATCACGGCAGATGACCACAAGTTACGAATAATATTGGCAACTACATTTCCCGCAAAAACTGGTAAAAACATAGGACCAGAGATCACAGGGAAAAACACATAGTCTTTTAAAACTTGGCGCGTTGCTTTTTTACGGACTTTAGCCGAGTCTTTCCAAACCTGTTTCCAGCTCTTGGTTTTATAAACTAATGCATCTTCAAGATGTAAGTTTTGTACACCTACATACCATTCAAAGAAAAACATTAACTGTAGACCGAGTGGAATATTGAACAGGTGGCGAGGTTCCCACTTCTGTTGATCACTTACTCGTAAAATTCCATATCCGACATCATGGTCTTTACCTACAATATTGGTATAGGTATGGTGCACATAGTTATGTGTTTCACGCCAGTCATCACCCGATGCAATGGTATCCCAATCGTAAGTATTACCGTTCAGGCTTGGTTCATTTAACCAATCAAACTGACCATGCATAACGTTATGACCAAGTTCCATATTTTCTACAATTTTAGAAATGCCTAATAAGCCTGTTCCCAATAACCAGACAGGTGGAATCCAGCCACCAAACATCAACATGCCACGCGATGCGATTTCGGTATAGCGAACAAAATTACGCACTTTGTAGATATATTTTGCGTCTTGTTCACCAAGACTTTGCATCACTTCTTGACGAATCTGTTCAATACGGCGACCAAACTCTTCAGTCTGTTCAGGTGTTAAATGAGCAGATTTAGAAACGGTAGAAAATTCTAATGCCATATTCATAGGGTTAATCCTCTTTAATTCTTTTTATAGATCAATCGTGACTGGGCTTAATGCCTGGCTCACGCATAGTTTAATTGGACGGTTCGGTTGATCTTCAATTTCACCTGTTAACAGGTTTTGAGTCACTCCGCTTACTTTGGTACAACTGCATTTATTGCAGACACCCATACGGCAACCATGTTGCGGACGTAGTCCTGCTTGCTCTGCACTGCTCAGTAAATTTGTTTCAGCTAAAAACTCGTGTTGGGCACGGCGGAAAATAACAGGCTGTGCGGTATGAGTTCCCGTCACTTGAAGGGGTTGGAAATATTCTTGGTGAAGCTGAGACTGAGCACCTTTTTGTGCATAAATTTCATTCGCCTGCTGCATCATGCCGTGATGACCACACACATAAGTTGCTGTTTGCTCAAAGTCAGGAACCAGCTTCTGTAGCAGGCTTTCAGTTAAATGCTGCTTTTGCTCGGTAGTATTAAAAAAATGATATTGAAGCTGTGGGTACTGTTCTGCCAAAGCTTTTAGTTCAGCATGAAAAATTTCCGCACGATTAAAATAAATCACATGAATTTGTTCAAGCTGCTGTTTCAAAGCTTGCTGCAAAAGTGAATAAATTGCAGTAATACCGCTTCCTGATGCAATTAAAATCGCGGGCTGCTGGCCTTGATGCAAAGTGAACTCACCTTGTGGCTGTGAAATTTCAACACACTCACCCACATGTAAAAGTTGAGCTGCGCGAGATACCAAGCCTTGTACTTTAATACCCAAAGCAATTTCACCTTGAGTGGTTACTTCAATAATTGAATAACTACGCTGTTGGTAAACGCCATCGATAAGTAAAGTCAGTAAAATACTTTGACCTGCACAAACCTGATCGAAATTAAAATTACGATTCGGTTTAAGCTTGATCAGCACCATATTGGTATGAAGTGGCTGAACTGCGGTAACTTCTGCAAGTACCCTTTTCCAAGCCCAAGACACATTAATTTTTTGCAAAACAAAATCAACGAAATCTTCTCGAACCCAATGTGGTTGATAGTTAAGTGTTGCGTTCATACGTTCCTCTTTTGTTTCTGGCTATTTATTTGAGTGAACACATGTTCGTATAGTGAACATATGTACACTATATTTATAAGTGTTCACTCAGTCAACACTTGTTCACTATTTTTTTTATGAAAGTTTGCTCTTTTTTGTTAGACTTTGGCTCACGGTTTAAATAGGTTCTTTTAATGTCGATACGGGATGAACGAAAACAGCAAAGTCGTCAGGCACTTCTCGATGCAGCCTTGCATTTAAGTACGTCTGGGCGTTCGTTCAGTAGTATCAGTTTGCGTGAAGTTGCACGTGAAGTTGGTTTGGTACCAACAGCGTTTTATCGCCATTTTCAAGACATGGATGAACTCGGTAAGGAACTGGTCGATCAAGTTGCCTTACATTTAAAAAGCGTTTTACATCAACTTGGACAAAGTTATTTACAACATAAATCCGCTAAAACCCAAACCAGTATTGAGCTATTTGTGCAGGCAGTGAATCATAGCCCTAAACAGTGGCAATTTATGATTGCTGAACGTTGGGGCGGTTCAGAAACGGTTCGTACAGCGATTGCTCGAGAAATCGAATTTCTGATTGAAGACCTAACAACTGATCTAACTAAACTCGAAAATTTTAAACATATTCAAAACCCTCAAGATTTAAATGTCTTATCTACCATTTTGACTAATATGTCATTTACATGGGCAATGACGTGGCTTAACCTCGCCAAACAATATCAAGGTGAACAGCTCAAGCAGCAACAAACTGCCTTTATTGAAAACGCATCTACACAAGTTCGCTTACTGTTTAGAGGGATTGCGAACTGGGAACGATAGAAGCGGCAAATGACAAAAAACAGGTTATGTGGTAATACGTAAACAGAGAAAGAAAAAGGCTCAAAATTTCGAGAAAAGTCTTTTTCTTTTTTACAGGAAGTAAACTATTCGTTAGGCCAAACTGGTGTGGGAATACCTATGAATCTTGATCGTCATACACAGTTTTTAATGCGCAAAGAAAAGATTCTGAGCGTTGCAGAAAAATTGTTACTAGAAAACAATCAGGAAATTACTCTAGATGAATTAGTGGCCGAGCTAGATATTGCAAAAGGTACGCTTTATAAGCACTTTAGAAGTAAAAATGAACTTCTACTTGAACTCATTATTCAAAATGAAAAACAAATTTTAGAAATTTCTCAAAAATATAATACTGACTTTAAAGAGTATGCACCCCGTTACATGCTGCATCATTTGCTCACACCGGGCAAAACGATTCTATTGCATCAACTTGAAGAAAATCTGACCATGACAGAGTCTAAGTTGAAACACCTCTTTGAAGAGCTTTATGAAATTCGTCAGCAACGTATTTTAGCGATTAAAGATATTACTGAAAGTTATTTAAAATCATTGAACTACGATATGTCGATTCGTGATTATTTATCATATATCTGGTCACTGACTTATGGCGCATCACTGCTTCTAAACTCAACGTATTATCAGCGTTCAATTGGTTCTCGCCAAAAACTCATTAATTTATATATTAATCAGGCATTGTCGTTGCCAACACAAACCACCAATTTTGATGCACTAAATTTCCAAATCGAAGATGAAAATCATCAAAATTAATTGAATTATTCCGTGATTGTGAAAGTAATTAAATATTAAAAACGGGCTCCTAATGGAGCCCTTTTTCTAACGCAATCAAAATTATTTTGCTTTACGTTCTTTCTCAATTAAGTAGTTAAGTACTTGGGTCACTTTACCATCTTCGCCTTGTACTACGTATTTACCATTTACTACTACAGCAGGAACACCAGTTAATTGGTACTGTTGAGCAAGTTTATTTGACTCAGCAACTTTTGCAGTTACGGCAAATGAGTTGTAAGTACTGTTAAATTTCTCTTCAGGTACCCCATAACGCGTGAAGAATTTAGCCGCAGAAGCCTGATCAAAAATCTGCTGACCATTCACCTGAATGGCATGGAATAATGGTAAATGTGTGCGCTTACGAACACCTAATGCCTCAGATGTATAATAAGTACGTGCCCCTTGTTCCCATACTTTGTTCATAGCAGCTGGTGTACGTACAAAACGTACATCATTAGGAATTTGTTTTAACCACGTTTGCATATGTGGTTCAAGTTTAAAACAGTGCGGACAACCATACCAAAAGAACTCACGTACTTCGATTTTCCCCGGTACTTCCACTTTGCCTGGATTGGCAATCACGGTGTAGTCTTTACCAGCAACGAAATCTGCTGCCATTGCACTACCCGATACGGCCATAATTGCTGCACTCAAACCACCCAAAACCAATTTTTTCATTGCTACAGCTTTTCCTCTAAGTTGTTATGCATTAGCTTATGCTCTAAATATAAAACAAATATGCTAAATTCGTTTTGCTTCTGTGAAGTTTTTTATTGGGTTTATCGCTTTTTTCCCAATAATCGCTACACTAACGGCGAACTACATCCAAAAAGATAACTCAAGTTTAGAGGTAGCACCATGTCGCAATTGAATGTTGATTTACAAGAAATCGCAAAGTTTGAAGCACTTGCTGCCAAATGGTGGGATCAACATTCTGAATTTCGCCCACTTCATCAAATTAACCCATTACGTTTAAACTGGATTGATGAACGTGTTGGTGGTCTTGCAGGCAAAAAAGTACTTGATGTTGGCTGCGGTGGCGGTATTTTAGCTGAAAGCATGGCTCGCCGTGGTGCAGATGTACTCGGTATTGATATGGGTGAAGCACCTTTAGCTGTAGGTCGTTTGCATGCTCAGCAAGACAATGTTCAAAATATTGAATATCGCCAAATTCCAGTTGAAGAATTGGCTCAAGAGCAAGCAGGTCAATACGATGTGGTCACTTGCATGGAAATGATGGAACACGTTCCTGATCCAGCATCTATTGTTAAAGCATGTCAGGCTTTAGTGAAGCCAGGTGGTCATGTGTTTTTCTCGACCATTAACCGTAACCCAAAGTCATATTTATTTGCGATTATTGGTGCTGAATACGTATTACGCATGCTTCCAAAAGGTACACATGATTATCACAAGTTTATTCGCCCTTCAGAAATGGCACATGACATTCGTAATGCAGGCTTAACTTTAAAAGAAATGACAGGCTTGCACTACAACCCGCTTACCAAGCATTACTGGTTAGCGCCAAATGTTGATGTTAACTATATGGTTCATACAGTAAATACAGGTGCATGATGAAAGCTGTTTTATTTGATTTAGACGGCACTCTCATCGATACGGCTGCCGATTTTATTCGTATTATTCAACAAATGTGTCGTGATGCAAGACGCCCTGTAGTTGATGCAGACCTCATCCGTACTCAGGTTTCTGAGGGCGCACGAGCGATGGTCAAATTGGTTTATCCAGAACTGGATGTAGCCAATCCAATTTTCTTGGCACATCGACAAAACTTTTTAGATATTTATGGCAATAATATTGTCGTCGATACAGACCTGTTTGAAGGCATGTATCCACTTTTAGAAGAGTTAGAAGCTCAGCAAATTCCGTGGGGTATTGTGACCAATAAACCACGTGGTTTAAGTGAGTCATTGTTAGAAAAATTAAATCTGACTGAACGCTGTGCAGTTCTAGTGTGTCCAGAAGACGTTTCTAAAACCAAGCCAGACCCTGAACCAATGTATTTGGCTGCAAAGCAGTTAAATATACCCGCAAATGAAATTATTTATGTGGGTGATCATCCACGTGATATTGATGCTGGTCGCAATGCCGATATGTATACGATCTTGGCAGCATACGGTTATTTACCTATCGAACATCGTGATGATTTAGTCGCTTGGCAAGCCGACTCGATTGTAAATACGGTGACAGAATTACACGAGATGTTACGTCAAAAGCTTCCTGCTCTACAGGAAAATCAGCGTATGATAGGTTAATACAAGAGTTTTACAGGCTTTTTTAACAGTTATTTATATCAATATAAAAAGAAGGAGGTTTACCAATGAAATATTCAGAATATCAACCTCGTCCAGATCTTCTCAAAGATCGAATTATTTTAATCACTGGTGCAGGTGATGGAATTGGGCGAGCTGCGGCCCTCAGTTATGCTTTACACGGCGCAACTGTGGTTTTGCATGGTAGAACCTTAAATAAACTTGAAGTAATTTATGATGAAATCGAAGGTTTAGGCGCTCCTCAGCCTGCAATTTTACCATTACAACTTTCGAGTGCTTCTGATCGTGATTATGACTTTTTAGTAAATACTCTCGAAAAGCAATTTGGACGTCTGGACGGTATTTTGCACAATGCCGGCATTTTAGGTGATCGAGTAGAACTGGCACATTATCCAACAGAAGTATGGGATGATGTGATGTCAGTCAATTTACGTGCGCCTTTTGCTCTTACTCAAGCCCTACTCCCGCTTTTACAAAAATCAGATAACGCTTCTGTGGTATTTACCAGCTCTGGCGTAGGTCGCGAAGCACGTGCACTCTGGGGCGCGTATTCAGTGTCTAAAGTCGCAATTGAAGCTGTAAGTAAAATTTTTGCTGCTGAGCATACCTATCCAAATATCCGCTTTAACTGCATTAACCCCGGTGCAACACGCACAGCAATGCGCGCAAAAGCCTATCCTGAAGAAGATCCAAAAACATTATTGACGCCTGAGTCGATTATGCCAGCTTATCTTTATTTAATGGGTGAAGATAGTTTGGCGCTCAATGGACAAAGTATTGATGCTCAGGATTAAATAATTACGGATGAACAGCTAAAATACATTACAGCCGATCATCACATCTGGCTTGGCTATACCTGAAAAGATATATACAAGCCTTTTTTATTATTGATAAAAACTCTGGATCTATCCGTAATTTTAATTGAAGCATTAAATGATCTTCACAGTTTCTCTGCATTTTACGCGTAGAGTATTCACCATGAGAGACATCAGATGTAAACGAGGATGCATCATGAAAAAGTTGTTCACTACCTTAACTCTTTGCATAACCGTACTGACTACTAGTATGGCAAGCTTTGCCGACCCTCCTTTTGATCGAGGACATGGCCCTAAAGGTGGTCCGCATGGTGAATGGAATGATCGTGGACATAAATTTGATCGGGACAATGACGATGATCGTTTCCGCGATGAGCGCCGTATGCGTGAAGAACGTGGTTTTGAGCGTCTAAAACAACATCGCTGGCAGCCAGGTTATGTCATGCCACAGCATTATCGCGGCAATGGCTATAAGGTCGACTATAGAGACAGTAACTTGCCTAAACCAGACCGTAACCAGCAATGGTATAAAATTAACAATGACTATATTTTAGTCGATACAGACTCTAACAGTATTGTTAGCATTCGTGGTTTATAAAACTGATAGCTCCTCACTCATCAGTTAGTAAAAAAGGATAAAGCCCATCGGTATTATCCTTTTTTTATTTTATATATCAATTAGATAATAAAAATTCATATATTCTAAATTTCTTCTTATTTCATAGAATTTTTTCACATTTATCGTTCTTAGTCTTCACGATTTATCTTTAATTATTCACTAATCTTCAATTATCGAAATTTAATTGATCATTCGAGGTTCATGATGAAAAAACTAACAACAGCAATTGTTCTTTCAATGAGTGGTTTAATCACAACAACAGCAATGGCTGCTCCAAATGACCATGATCGTCATGGTAATTACCCAAACCATGAAGTAAAAACAGTTAAAGTGATTAAAAAAGACGACCATCGTAATGACTGGCGAGCAGGTCAAGTTGTACCCCGTGAATATCAGCACCCACGTTATGCAGTTGACTATCGCTCACACCAGAAACTAACCAAGCCAGGGCGTTTTCAAAAATGGTATAAAGTGAATGGTAACTATGTACTGGTAAATGAACAAAGCCATAAAATCATTAAAGTGATTCGTTAATATAATAAAATATCAGACACCCAAATCTAATTTGGGTGTTTTTATATCTAAAACATGCGACTTTAAGCTTTTTTGTTTAGAATCATCTTTATATCTTTTTGCTGTTGATTCGAGATCGGTATGCCAAGTAAGTCTTTAGAGAAATCACATAATAACACCCAACATTATGTACATTGGTTCCGACATTCAGCACCTTATATTAATGCCCATCGCGATAAAACTTTTGTTTTAATGTTTGGCGGTGAAGCCGTCCGCGATCCTAATTTCGAACATATTATTCATGATATTGCTTTATTGCATTCACTTGGTATCCGCTTAATTTTAGTCCATGGTGCACGTCCACAAATTAATCAAAACCTTAAAGATAAAGGTATCGAAACTCCTTTTTATGATAACAGTCGTATTACAACACGCGAATCATTAGGCTGTGTCATGAGTGCTGTGGGGTCTATTCGGTTAGAAATTGAAGCACTGTTATCTATGGGATTGGCTAATTCTCCAATGTACGGCGCTCGAATAGATGTTGTATCAGGGAATTTCGTTACAGCTAAACCTTATGGTATTCGTGATGGAATGGATTTTCAGCTTACGGGTGAAGTTCGTTCCATAGATACCGACGCGATTGAGCGTCATCTCGATAACGATAATATTGTTTTACTGGGCCCGACTGGTTATTCAACCACTGGTGAAGTATTTAATTTAAGAGCTGAAGAGGTGGCAACCAAAACCGCAACCTATTTAAAAGCAGACAAATTAATCTTTTTAGGTGAACAACAAGGTTTGCTTAATGAAGAAGGACAATTATTGCGTGAATTGAGCCCGCATCAGCTTGATTACTATATTCAGCAATACCAGACCAGTAGCCCCACCCTAACCCTACATTTACAGGAAGCAAAAAAGGCATCTTTATCGGGTGTTCACCGTGTTCATTTAATTTCTTATGCCTATGATGGCGCACTTATTGAAGAACTCTTCACCCGTGACGGTGTGGGTACCATGATTACTGATGCACACTATGAAGAAGTTCGCACAGCCCATATTCAAGATGTGGGTGGCTTAATGAATTTATTGCGTCCGTTAGAAGAAGAAGGCATCTTGGTTTATCGTTCGCGTGAACGTTTAGAGCAGGAAATTAGCCAGTTTGCGGTTATTGAACGAGACGGTATGATTTTGGCTTGTGCTGCTCTTTATCCAATTCCAACTGAATTTAATGAAACTCGTTCGGCAGAAATTGCTTGTGTAGCAGTACACCCTAGTTATCGCAAATCAAATCGTGGTAGCCAAATTCTGCAATTCCTTGAAGAAAAGGCCAAACAACAAGGCATTCGTCAATTATTTGTCTTAACAACACGAACTGCTCATTGGTTTTTAGAACATGGTTTCCATCAAGTCACTGTTGATGAATTACCAAATGCCCGTCAGGCACTATATAACTATCAAAGAAATTCTTTAGTGTTTAAAAAACTGCTTCCCTAGTCTTTGCATTTTTTAAGATATTCTTATTTCAGATAAGCTTAGTCCCAAAAGTACAACCATACATACCATTAATGTATGGTTGTACTTTTTTTAAATCTTTAAATTTTCTTCATTTCATATTTTTCATTTTATTTACAAAAACTTAAACACCATTTTCTAAATATTATTCTGTTTAATAAATCTTTTTTTTGCATAAGTTTATCGCCGAAAGTTTTTAGCTTTTTTTTGTATAAATAAAGACCGAATACTTATTTTTTATGAAATAAAAATCCCTTTAGGGTATCTGCTCATCCAATTATTTTTCTTTTTCTCTTTCGGGGAGCACGAAACCACATGGCACTTTTTAATTCCACTTCATGGGCAAAATATTCAGTCATTGCTGCCAGCCTTGCGGGAGTGATGATGCTAGGTGGTTGTGCCAAAAAAGAGGAACAGACCACCACAACTCTAAATATTGGATACCAGAAATATGGCATCCTTCCTATTTTAAAAGCTCGTGGTGACTTGGAAAAAGCGCTAAAAGATCAAGGCGTACAAGTGAAATGGGTCGAATTTCCTGCGGGTCCTCAATTACTTGAGGGTTTAAATGTCGGAAGCGTTTCATTGGGAGAGGCTGGCGAAGCACCACCTATTTTTGCTCAAGCAGCCAACCCCAATTTAGTTTATGTTGCAAACCAACCTGCTGCACCAAAAGCAGAAGCATTATTGGTACAAAAAGACTCTCCTATTCACTCAATTCAGGATTTAAAAGGCAAACGTGTCGCACTGAATAAAGGTTCGAATGTTCACTACCTTTTATTGAAAGTCTTAGAAGCAAATCACTTGAGCTTAAGTGATATTCAACCAGTTTATTTACCGCCATCAGACGCACGTGCTGCATTTGAAAAGGGCGCTGTCGATGCATGGGTCATTTGGGACCCGTTCTTTGCAGCAGCTCAACATCAAATTCAAGCTCGAGTTTTAGCAACAGGTGAAAACTTGGTAAGCAATCATCAGTTTTACTTAGCTGATCGTAAATTTGCAGAAAGTAATCCAAAAGTGCTCAACACTGTTGTACAAACGCTAAATCAAACAACCCAATGGGTCAGCACGCATCAAGATGAAGCGGCCAAGCTACTCGAAAAACCTACGGCACTTGAGTTTGATGTACTCAAAACTTCTATTTCGCGAATGGGTTTTGGTGTTCAACCAATATCTGACAAGGTCGCTCAAGAACAACAATATGTAGCCGATGCCTTTTATGCGCAAAAGCTCATTCCAAACAAGCTCACCATTCAAGATGCCATTTTAAAACTGAAATAAACCCAGCTTTGGTACAGCTTAAATAACGATATAAATGCTGTGCCTTGCCTGAAGGGAACAAGGATATCTATATGCAACATCAGTCATTATTTAATAAGAGTCAGTGGACTCAGTTAGTTAAGCGCTTTAGTGCAGTCGCTGTCTTAGGTTTAACGATTGCTGCACCTGCTTGGGCAATTGACCCAACCGTAAAAGAACTTCGTATCGGTTTTCAAAAAAGCTCGATTAACTTCGCGATTGCCAAGCAACAAAAACTATTTGAACAAGAATTTCCAAATGCCAAGATCACTTGGAACGAGTTCCCGGCTGGCCCTCAAATTTTAGAAGCCTTGGCTGTTGGCTCACTCGATGTTGGCGTTACTGGAGACACCCCTCCAGTCTATGCTCAAGCAGCGGGCAAGCCTTTATATTACATTGCTTATGAAGCAGCTAAGCCATTAGCGTCAGCAATTTTAGTTCCTAAAAACTCACAGCTCACCCAGCTTAAAGACCTAAAAGGCAAACGTATTGCGTTGCAAAAAGGTTCCAGTTCACATTACTTGCTCGTACAGGCTGTGCGTAAAGCGGGCTTAAAATGGAGCGACATTACGCCAATTTGGCTCACACCTGCCGATGCTCGCGCTGCATTCCAAAAAGGTGCCGTTGATGCATGGGCAATTTGGGACCCTTACTACGCTTCAGCGCAACTAGAAGACCAAGCTCGTGTACTTGCTTCAGGTAAAGGTTTAAGTCCGAACTATACCTTTTATTTAGCCGCTCCAAATTTTGTTAAGCAATATCCAAAAGCTGTTCCTGAACTCATCAAACAGATTAATCAAGCTGACAAATGGGTTCAAAGCCATCAAACAGAAACGGCGAGCACGATTGGCCAAAGTACAGGCTTAAAACCTGCAACTAGTGACTTATTCATTAAACGTCGTCCACGTCCATCAGCAGCAGCTCCTCTTAACAGCAAAGTGATTGCTGAACAACAGCAGCTTGCAGACATCTTTACCCAACAAGGCATCATTCCAAAACCAATCAGCATTAAACAAGCTGTTTGGGGTGCCAAGTAATTTCATATAGACATATAGGTAATGCACATGAAAATTTTCTGGTTTATTCCTACCCACGGTGATAGTCGCTATTTAGGTACAAGTAAAGGCGCTCGTCAGGTTGACCATGCCTATATGAAGCAAATTGCTGTGGCAGTAGATAATTTGGGTTATGAGGGTGTACTTATTCCAACTGGCCGTTCATGTGAAGACCCGTGGATTACGGCGGCGAGCCTGATTGATGCAACTCAGCACCTTAAGTTTTTAGTTGCGTTACGTCCGGGTGTAACAACACCAGCTTTGGCTGCTCGTATGGCTGCTACATTTGACCGCTTATCGAATGGTCGTGTGCTACTCAACTTAGTGACTGGTGGCGATGAAGCAGAACTACGCGGTGATGGTTTATATGAAGATCACTCAACGCGTTATCAAACTGCCAATGAATACGTAAAAATCTGGCGTGAAATTTTGACGCGTTCACATACGGGTGAAGCTTTTACATTCCACGGTGAACGCCTACAAGTAGATGATGCAAAACTACTTTACCCACCTGTCCAAAAGCCTTACCCACCACTTTGGTTTGGCGGTTCTTCAGATGTCGCTGTCGACCTTGCAGCGGAGCAAGTAGACACTTACCTCACTTGGGGTGAACCACCAGCAGCCGTGAAAGAAAAGATCGAGCATGTTCGTGCAAAAGCCGAGGGTAAAGGCCGTAAATTAACTTATGGCATTCGCTTGCATGTCATTGTTCGCGAAACCAACGAACAAGCATGGGCAGCAGCGAACGAGCTTATTCAATATCTCGACGATGCAACTATTGCTGCAGCACAGAAAAAATTTGCACAAATGGACTCGGTAGGCCAACAACGGATGGCCGCACTACATGGCGGTAACCGAGACAAGTTAGAAGTCTCTCCAAACCTATGGGCTGGTATTGGTTTAGTCCGTGGTGGTGCAGGTACGGCACTTGTAGGTGACCCAGAAACAGTTGCTGCTCGTATTCAGGAGTATGCTGATTTAGGTATCGATACTTTTATTTTCTCGGGCTATCCACATCTTGAAGAGTCGATCCGTTTTGCAGAGTTAGTATTCCCGTTATTACCAATTGAGACCCGAGCTAAACTTGCTCAGCCAAACTTAACTGGTCCATTCGGTGAGATTATTGCCAACAACTATGTTCCAGACGAGAAGAAGCAAAATAGTTCCGTCAAGGAGCCTGCATGAGCCAAGATGTAAATATTGTTTCACGTGGAACAAAACAAATCGGGCAGCGTTTGCTGCCCTGGATTTTCCCAATTGTTCTATTGGTTGTTTGGCAAATTGCCTCAAGTTCAGGTCTTTTAGAAAGCCGCATTTTACCTGCTCCAAGTGCTGTCATTTCAGCTTTTTGGCATCTTTTGGTGAGTGGCGAACTATGGCATCACGTTAAAGTAAGTGCTGGTCGTGCATTGCTTGGGCTTTTAGTAGGCGGTGGTTTAGGCTTGCTATTAGGTCTGCTCAATGGGTCTTCGCGTTTCGCCTCCACCCTACTCGATACAACCTTACAGATGATTCGTAATATCCCAGCTCTTGCGCTTATTCCGCTGGTGATTTTGTGGTTTGGTATTGATGAAACAGCAAAATTGTTTTTAGTTGCTGTCGGTGTTTTCTTCCCAATTTATATCAACACCTATCATGGAATTCGTTCAGTCGACCCACAATTGATTGAGATGGGTAAAAGCTATGGGCTTTCCCGCTGGCAGCTCTACAAAGAAATTATTCTACCAGGTGCAATGCCTTCTATTTTAGTAGGTTTACGCTTCGCATTAGGTTTGGTTTGGGTATTACTCATTGTGGCTGAAACGATCTCAGCGCAAGCAGGTATTGGTTATATGACCATGAATGCACGAGAGTTTTTGCAAACAGATGTGGTTCTGGTCGGTATTCTTCTTTACGCCCTATTAGGAAAGTTAGCCGATGTTTTAGCACAAATTTTGGAACGCTATTTACTACGTTGGCACGCTGGTTATCAAAAATAAGGGAGCTTAAAATATGACAAATCTGAATTTAAATATTAATCAGAATGACGTAGAGCTCATTCCAGAAAATCATCCAGAGTCACAAGAACCTGTCGTAGGTGCAGAGATTCTGATTGAACAGCTTTACAAGTTTTATGGTGAGGTGAAAGTTCTTGAAGATCTTAACCTGCATATTCAACCGGGCGAATTTTTGGCAATTGTTGGTCGTAGTGGCTGCGGTAAAAGTACGTTACTACGCTTAATTGCCCAACTTGAAAAAGCGAGTTTCGGAGAAATTAAATTTAAATCTGCGCGACATTTACGCGAAGGCATTACTAACGATGACATTCGGGTTATGTTCCAAGACCCACGCTTACTTCCTTGGCGAAATATTCTTCAAAACGTTCAACTTGGACTACCAAAATCACAACATGCTTTGGCAGAAGAATTACTGGAAAAGGTGGGTTTAAAAGAAAAATCGGGACAGTGGCCTTCACAGCTCTCAGGTGGCCAGCGCCAGCGTACAGCGTTAGCTCGCGCATTATCTCATACTCCACGTATTTTACTGTTAGATGAGCCGTTAGGTGCATTAGACGCGCTCACCCGTCTTGAGATGCAAAGCTTGATTGAACGTTTATGGAAAGAGCAAGGTTTTACTGCCATTTTGGTCACACACGATGTAAGTGAAGCAGTACAACTGGCCGACCGTATTATCCTATTAGATAAGGGCCAAATTGCCCAAAGTTTCCAAGTGAATTTGCCACGTCCGCGTAAAAAGAGCATAACTTTTGCCCAGCTTGAACAACAAGTACTCGATGCTGTTTTAGCAACTTAAAGCTGAGATGAGTAATGAGAACCATTTCAACTACAAAATGTCCAATTAACGAGCAATAAAACTGATGATTTATTGCTCTTTTTTGGGGCGAATATAAAAAAATATTTTTAAGAATAACAATAAACTAGTGAATCTCTCTATTTTTTGCACAATAGTATATCTATTGCTCAAATAACTATCCGTTTTTTCACTAAAAAAGTGAGACACCTGTGCACAAATCAAACGATTTACCTTACAATGGGAGCACTATCTTTTTAATTTATGCAGCAAATGGAACAAAAGAAGAGTACTCAAAAGCGCAATCAGCTTCTTGCTGCCGCCCTTGATGTGTTTTCACTATATGGGTTCAGTGGTGCAAGTCTGGATGAAATTGCCCAACTCGCTGACATGCATAAGTCGAATATTTTCTATTACTATGAAAATAAAGAGTCTTTATATGTGGAAGTGCTGACCACAGTTTTACAAAAATGGCTTGCTCCCTTACAAACCTTAGAAGCTGAGTTAGAACCAGCCGAAGCTTTGTCTCACTACTTAATACAAAAAATCGAACTTTCACGTAGCCAACCAAAAGCTTCGCGACTATTTGCTTTGGAAATTATCCAAGGGGCGCCGCACATTTTACCTATACTGAAAGGGCCTTTGAAAAAGCTATTTAAGCGCAAAGCTAAAGTCATTCAGACTTGGCAGGAAGAAGGTAAAATTTCCCCAGATATCGACCCTGAGCTGTTAATACTCAATATTTGGGGTCTTACACAAAACTATGCCGATTTTGCCACGCAAATGGAAATGGTGACTGGAAAAACGTTGCGAAACCGCAGTATGTTCCAACGCTCGATTGAGCATACAGTACATCTCATGCTGTACGGCGTAATCCCTCGTTAAAACAAAAAAAGATCGGCAAATTTGCCGATCTTTTTTTTAGAAATGATTTTGATAAAGAGCCAAGAGTTTTTGCGCGCCCAATAATAAATTTTCTTCCCAATCTAAATGAGCGGTATCGTCTGCGCCATCAGTAATATACTTCACTGAAATTAGGCGTACACCTAGCTTATGGCAAACTTTGGCTAAGGCATACCCTTCCATATCCACCACATCACAAGCGACTTTCGGCTGACCCGTTTCAAATGAGTCCCCTGTCCCGCAAATGCCTTTTGGTAAATCAGAAAAATGTGATTGAAGATGAATTTCAGCAGGTAAGTGCTCATCTAACGGCGTTACACCGACTTCAAACCCTAATGGTGAAACATCCATATCACGTTGCACAAAAGTTTTTACTTCGACCAAATCATGTCGATTAAAAGATGAACTTCCTGCCGAACCTAAGTTAATTAGAGTTTTACAGCCTGTTTTTTGAATAACTTCAAATGCTTTAAAGGCAGCGTTGATTTTACCGATACCGCTATAATGGACTTCAATACCTGCTTGCTCAAACAAACCTTTAGATTCATTAGGAAGTGCCATAATTAAAGCGATATCTTTGTTCATTCAAAAAGCTCAAATCAAAATTAAATAAATTAGAAAATAAGTATAAATCAGGTGCAAAAGCTTTTTTGCACCTTTTCACTATTACTGCATTTTTTGTTGTAAGGCGATTAAACATGGAGAGAAGAACAGTTGCCCACTATAGGCTCCGGCTAAGGTTTTCTTCATTACAACGCTCCACATCACTAATAATAAAACACTGAGTGCCACCGCAACATACTGTAAAAATACAACTTCAACCTGATGCCCTAAATTAAATAAAGCCAAAATAAACACACCAAGTGGAAAGGTTAAGCCCCACCATCCCAAGTTAAATGGAATACCTGTTTTTGCATGACGAAGCGTTGTTAAGATCGCAAGACCTAGCCACCATAACCCAAAGCCTAACAGTACCAAACTGCCCACCACGCCTAATGCTTGAAATACATTGGCAAACTGGTCAAATCCTACATTTGGCGCCACTCTTTTTGACTGTTCACCTAGCAACAATAGACCTAACGCACCTGTTCCAATTGGACCTAAAGATAACCAGCTAGAAATTGCGACTTCTTTTTCCGGTAACTGATGCAAAGCCATACGCAGCATTAAAATCGTCAAAATAGCGAATGCAGGTAAAACAGAAATTCCCCAAAGTACGTAGCCCGCTAACAATAAATGAAAGCTATGCAAATCTGCTGGTAAGTGTGCAACCAACATGCCCGCAGAGCTTGCTGCTACTTCACAAGCAACGACAGGTAAAAGCCAGATTGCAGTCATGGTATGTAGCTGATGATTCTGACGGCTAAACATGCAAAACGGCACAATCCACGCAATTGCGAGTGCTAAAAAGATATCGACGTACCATAAAGCTTGAGCGATATGAACTGCCACTTCACCGTAAAGCCCGACACCGAAGCTTAAAAAGCCATTTAATATGGTTGCGAGCCCCATCGGTATAGCGCCTAAAAACAAACTCATATTTGGATGATTAAATACTTGCTTCGCTTCATGAGGGAAAAGAAACCACCGCAATAAATAAAGACCTGAAAAAACACTAAATAGAACAATATTAAATTGCCATAACAGCGTCGCCAGCATAAATAAAAATGATTTGGCAAATGGAAGCTGAATTAAAATCATACTCACCACACCAGTACCCATAGTTGCTGTAAACCAATTTGGGGTAAAATGCCGTATAACATCTTTACTTTGATTTAATTGGTAAAAGGGTCTTTTCATCTTGAGTCTCTAGTCAAAGAGTGGATGAAGCTATAGTAGGATAAATTAATAATAAGAAAAATTGATTTATTTTTATTTAATTCATCAGTTTTTTAGATATAAAAGATATTCATATTGAAAAATACCTGAGTAAAAACACAACAACAAGACGAATCTGTGAGATTATGGCAATATATAGCCCTTGCAAAAATAGCCATATTTTAAGTTCATGAAACTGCTTCGTCTTAATGCGTTATCGCCCAATTTCCAGTTGCCGCAAACAGCGGTAACTATTGGTAATTTTGATGGTGTCCATTTAGGTCACCAAGCGATGATTGCTCAACTCAAAAAAATTGCTGCAGCACAAGGCTTAAAAACATTGGTCATGATTTTTGAGCCGCAACCGCTTGAGTTCTTTAAAGGCTACGATGCCCCACCTCGTATTAATTCATTACGAGAAAAAGTTGAATACCTCGCTGAACTTGGGGTGGATTACATTGCGGTTGCCAAATTTGACCAGCATTTCCGTAGCATGAGCGCATCAGAATTCGCAGATTTATTAAAAGACAAATTAAATGCGCAGGCTTTGGTTTTAGGAGATGACTTTCATTTCGGTAAAGACCGTCAAGGCAACAGCGAATTTTTAAGAAATTACGGCTTTCAAGTCACAAATTTACATACGATTGAACTCGAAGGTGAACGCGTCAGTTCAACTCGTATTCGCCAAGTGCTTCAAGTGGGTAATCTCGCTTTAGCAGCTAAATTATTAGGCCGTCCGTACAGTATTACTGGACGAGTTCAATATGGCGACCAAATTGGACGAACTTTAGATTTTCCAACGATTAATGTCCGTCTCAACCGCCATAAGCCTTGTTTAAATGGTATTTATGGCGTTGAAGTCATTTGCGAAACAACTTCGCTAACTCAAAAAGTGCTTCAGGATGACCCTGAAAAGCCAGGAATTGCCGGATATCATGAAAATAGCCTTTATGGTGCAGGTCATGTCGGTACTCGCCCAGCCATTCAGCAAGAACATCCAGAGTGGAGATTAGAAGTACATTTCCCTGATGTTTCTGCTAATCTGTATGGCTTATTTATGCGGGTGACTTTTCTTCACTATCTTCATGGTGAATTGAACTACCCTTCGCTTGAGGCACTTAAGGCAGGAATTGATAATGACGTGCAACAATTACGACAATATCGTAACGACACGACACAATTTCCTTTTTAATTCGAATTTTGATTGTAAAACATGTCGGCTCCCAAGCTGATTAAACTGGAAGACAACTTGCATGAGCGATAAGCAAACTACTGAAAATGCAGTGGACTACAAAGCCACGCTAAACCTGCCGGATACTGAATTTGCAATGAAAGCAAATTTGGCAGTACGTGAAGTGAAATGGTTAGAAGAGTGGTATACCGACAACATTTATCAGCAGATTCGTGCATCGCGTATTGGCAAGAAAAAATATATTTTGCATGATGGCCCTCCATATGCGAACGGTACAATTCACTTGGGTCATGCGGTTAACAAAGTACTCAAAGACGTCATCGTAAAAAGCCGTACTTTGGCAGGTTTCGATGCGCCATATGTTCCAGGTTGGGACTGTCATGGCTTACCAATCGAATTAAAAGTTGAAGAAAAAGTAGGTAAAGTAGGCGAAAAAGTTGACGCAGCGACTTTCCGTAAACTCTGCCGTGAATATGCGCTAAAACAAATTGATTTACAGCGTGCTGACTTTAAACGTCTTGGTGTTTTAGGTGATTGGGATAATCCTTATCTCACCATGAACTACAAACAAGAAGCCGATATCGTTCGTGCTCTAGGTTTGATCCAAAAAAATGGTCATATCCAGCCGGGCTTAAAGCCAGTGAACTGGTGTATGGACTGTGGCTCAGCACTTGCTGAAGCTGAAGTTGAATACGAAGATAAAAAATCTGACGCAATTGACGTTGGTTTTGGCGTTGTAGATTTAAAAGATTTAAGCGCTCGTGTAAATGTAGATGTTCAAGACCCAACAGACATCGTGATCTGGACCACTACACCTTGGACATTGCCAGCGAACCAAGCAGTTGCATTGCATGCCGAAATTGAATATCAATTAGTACAAGTAACGACTGAACGTGGTAAACAAAACTTTATTCTTGCTAAAGACCTAGTTGCTTCTGCAATTGAGCGTTACAAGCTTGAAAACCCGGTTGTCTTAGCTGACTTTACTGGTTCAGCTCTTGAAAATCTTACTTTACAACACCCTTTACTTACCGATCGCCAAGTTCCAGTTATTTTAGGTGAACACGTTATCGCAACAAGCGGTACAGGTGCGGTACACACTGCTCCTGGCCACGGTGCAGACGACTATAAAGTAGGTCTTCAATACAACCTTAAAGTTGAAAACCCAGTGGGTGGTAACGGTGTTTACTTACCAACCGCACCAATCTTTGCTGGTGAGCACATCTATAAAGCCAATCCAAAGATTATTGAAGCTTTAGGTGCTGTAGGCCGCTTATGGGCTCATCAACCTATTAAACACAGCTACCCACACTGCTGGCGTCATAAAACTCCTATTATTTTCCGTGCTACACCACAATGGTTTATCAGCATGGATCAAAAAGGTTTACGTGAAGGTGCGCTTAACGCCATTGAAAACGATATCGAGTTTGTACCGAACTGGGGTAAAAACCGTATTGAATCAATGATTGAAGGTCGTCCAGACTGGTGTATCTCACGTCAACGTACTTGGGGTGTGCCAATTCCTTTCTTCGTTCATAAAGATACAAATGAATTGCACCCTCGTACGCCTGAACTCATCGAAGAAGTTGCAAAACTTATCGAACAAGAAGGTATCGATGCATGGTTTAACCGTGATGCAAAAGACTTCATTGGTGAAGATGCTGAACAGTACAATGCGGTTCGCGATACGCTAGATGTATGGTTTGACTCTGGTACAACGCATTACGCTGTACTTGAGCAACGTGAAGAATTAGAAAGCCCTGCTGACTTATATTTAGAAGGTTCAGACCAACACCGTGGCTGGTTCCAATCTTCTTTATTAACGTCTATGGCAATTCATAACCGCGCGCCATACAAAGCCTTGTTAACACATGGTTTCACAGTGGATGAAAATGGCCGTAAATTGTCGAAATCTTTAGGCAACTATATTCCGCTTGAAGAAATCATCAAACAACTTGGTGCTGACGGTTTACGTTTATATGTAGCGTCTAGCGACTATCGCTATGAAATCGCAGCATCAAAAGAAATCTTTAGCCGTGTAAGTGATAGCTACCGTCGTATTCGTAATACGCTACGCTTCTTGCTTGCAAACTTAAATGGTTTCAAACCAAGTACAGATGCTTTAGCAGTAGATGATCTTATCGCTCTTGATCAATACATCTTGCAACGTGCGAATGAAGTACAACAAACTATTATCACTGCATATGAAGAAATGAACTTCCATGTCGTGTGTAGTGCATTAACAAGCTTCTGTATTAATGACTTAGGTGGTTTCTATCTAGACATCATCAAAGACCGTCAATACACCACTAAGGCTGACTCACAAGCGCGTCGTTCTGCACAAACAGCGCTTTATCATATCGTACAAGCATTTGTTCGCTGGATGAGCCCAATTCTAAGCTTCACAGCTCAAGAAGCTTGGCCACTTATTCCAGAACAAACTGAGAAGTATGTATTTACAGCTGAATGGTATGACCTACCTATTTCATCAAAAGCAAACTTACTTTCTGAAGCAGACTGGCAAACATTGATTAGCGTAAAATCTGCAGTAAATAAACAGATTGAAGCAGCTCGTAACGCTAAACTTGTCGGCAGTAATCTTTCAGCCAAAGTTGAACTTTGGGCAAATGAATCATTACAAACAGTTTTAAACCAATTGGCTGATGAACTCCGTTTTGTTCTTATTACTTCGCAAGTAGTAGTACATCCATTTGCTGAACAAGGTGAAGCAACTGAAATGGAAGGCTTACGTGTACAAGTATCTGCAGCTGAAGGTGAAAAATGTGCACGTTGCTGGCACGTCCTTCCTGATGTAAATACACACGCCGATCATCCTGGTTTATGTGGTCGTTGTATTGTGAACGTCACTGGTCGTGGCGAAGTGAGAAAATATGCCTAATTCACAAGCTAAAAAAGGCTTATTCCAGTTTTATCCACACAACCTCATTTGGCTTGGACTTTCTGTCCTTGCCATTGTGTTGGATCAATGGACAAAGTGGATCGCAAGTACACATCTGAACTATGCAGATCCTGTACCTGTGCTTCCATTTTTAAACTGGACACTATTACATAACTATGGTGCAGCCTTTAGCTTTTTATCTGATGCTGGAGGATGGCAACGCTATTTCTTCACATCTTTGGCAGGCTTAGTTTCAATACTTTTTGTATTTTGGTTGCTACGTATGCCTAAAAAAATGGTGGTGCTACCTGTAGCTATCGCTTTAATTTTAGGTGGAGCACTTGGTAATTTAATTGACCGTATTACTTTAGGTTATGTGGTCGATTTCATACATGTTTATTACCAAAATCATCACTTTCCAGCTTTTAATATTGCGGACAGTGCCATTACTCTAGGTACCATTTTGCTACTCATCGATACATTCTTCCTTGAGAAGCAAAGACCTAAAAATTCGGATGCATAATATGACCGAAATTATTCAACCTAATGAAGAAATTCGTATTACTGACGGTTCTAAAGTTGACCTACACTTTTCTGTTGCTCTTGAAAATGGCGTAGAAATTGACAATACACGTAGCCGTGAAGAACCTGTTAGCTTGACTATTGGTGACGGTAACTTGTTACCAGGTTTTGAGAAAGCCTTATTCGGCTTACGTGCAGGTGACCGACGTACAGTACATCTTCCACCAGAAGATGCTTTTGGTCCTTGGAATCCAGAAAATATACAAACTTTTGATACGGTTAAATTCGAACAACGACCTATTCCTGGTCACATGATCGAGTTTGAAGATAAAGCAAAAGCAACTTTATTTGGTGTCGTGAAATCAGTGAATGATGATATTACTGAAATTGATTTCAACCATCCTTTAGCAGGCAAAAATATTACTTTTGAAGTAGAGATATTCAAAGTAACTCCAGCTGGCCAGCAAGGCATTAAGTTGATGTAAAAAAAGCCCTCGATTGAGGGCTTTTTTATTATTTAATCTTTATGCATGACATAATAATCCTTACAAATTCTATATTCTCACGTCCTATGTAATGAATTAAGTTATAAAGATAAAAATCCTTAGGAAAAATATATGCTGGTCTATATTGTCGTGGGAAGTGTTCGTGAAGGACGTACAGCAATTAAAATTGCCAATTGGGTAGAATCAACAATTCCAACATTAGGTCTAAATGATTTCCAAACCAAAGTGGTCGATTTAAAAGAATGGGATTTACCTCTGTTTTCAGGCTCTCACCCACCCGCTACCGGAATTTATGATCAACCTAAACAACAAGAATGGGCAGATAAAATTGCCCAAGCTGATGCATTTATCTTTATTAGCCCAGAATACAACCACGGTTACAGTCCAGCTTTGAAAAATGCACTCGACTATGTAGGTAAAGAATGGAGCGGTAAACCAGCCGCATTTATTGGCTATGGCTCCACAAATGGCTCTCGCTCTATTAGCCAAATACGCCAAGTCACCTCAAGTTTAAGTATTGTTGACCCCAATGCTGTAATAGAAATACGAGATATCTTTAAACGCAATAAAGATGAAAAGTTTGAAGCCAATGAATTTGAAGTAAAAGGTCTTCAATCAATTGTTGAAAAGCTACAAAGATATCATTTGTCTTAAATTGAATAAAAAGCCTCTTTTCCAAACACAAGAGGCCTTTTTAATTTTATAAACTCTTTAAATACTCCACTACATCAGTATTACCTGCCATTTCTGCAAGCTGTAGTGCTGTGTATTCACTTTTATAAGCAACTTGCGCACCTTTTCCTACCAAGAGCTTCACTATCTCTAAATGGTCATTTTCAGCCGCTGCTTGTAGAGCACTATAACCTTCCTCATCTATCTGATTAGGATCCTCTCCCTCTATTAATAATTGTTTTACTTGCTCTAGATCACCTAAAGATGCCCAATAGATCAACTCTGGAAGAGAAAGTTCTTCATTATCTTCAGGTAATTGAGAGAAAGAATTAAATTTCACGAGATCATGCCAAAATAAAAAGCTTCTTCATTATATCTCTGAAACAGAGCACCTGTACAAATGTTCTTTTAGAGTTGTTTTTATCTTTATTTTAATTTTAGCGATAAAAAAACACCCCGATTTCTTTCGAGACCGGGGTGTTTGGAATAATGAGCTGGCGATGACTTACTCTCACATGGG
>NZ_LFZQ01000018.1:0-21828 GCF_001990725.1 Acinetobacter genomosp. 33YU
CACAAAATAATTTACAGGCTCCAACATACCCATTATCTTCAGCTGACCATTTAACACGGTAAGTATATTGTTTACTATCCATTTAACACCCCATCATGTTTTAAGTTTATGTATAAAAGTACGATTTTCACTTACTAGTACTTAAATAATCACCCCACCACTGCATCATTTCAGTCCGTTGAGCTAAATAGTCAGCGTGATTATAGCTGGCACGGGTACGGTTCTTATCAATATGTGAAAGTTGTGCCTCAATCCAATTATCTTGGAACAAACCTGAGTCATTCAAAATGGTACTAAAAGTAGAACGTAATCCATGAGAAGATAGTTGATGTTTGCCATACCCCATCTTACGTATGGCCATATTTAGAGTATTAAAATGAATCGGTTGATTGTGTTTGCGAGGGCTAGCAAAAAGGTATTTTTCACCGTATGACCACTGCATGACGTCTTTCAAAATCTCTAAAGCCTGATTTGAAAGTGGAACTAAAAAATCTGGAATCTCATGGCCTAATATAACTTTTCGTCGAAACTGTTTAATATGCAAGGCAGGTATTTTCCAGATTTTTTCATTTAAATCAAAATGATGAGGCTCAGCCAATAACAATTCGGCCCCTCTCACGCCAGTATGTAATTTGAACATCAGTGCTTTTTTAATAATGGGATGGGCATCCAATTTTTGTAATTTTTTCTTAAAATCAGATATTTCCTCCGCTTTCAAATACGGATAATTTTTCTTGATTTTGCTGTTAATGGTGATTTTATTTAAACCATGAGCGATGTTGAACTCACAATAACCCATCGCTACAGCGTAGTCATAAATTTGGTTCAAATAACTACAAGCTTTTTTGACAGGTTCTTTTACTTGGCGTCCCTCTATTTTTTTGATTACTGAAACCAGGTCATAGCGCTTGATGTTTTGAAAAGGTAAATCCTGAAGGTCTGGATAAATATCTTGCTGTAAGCATCTTTCTGCTAACTGTAGTACACCACAGCGGGGTAGATCGTTGAAGGCATTCTTCAGTTTGAACTGTAACCACTCCTCCCCGACCTTACCAAAGGTGATAAGATTAGAGGCAGTATCATGTTCAAAACAGAAATTATTGTCTTTAAAGTCATCTCTGACTTGTCGTGCCTTTTTCAGCGATAAATCAGGATAAAGACCTAACTGAATGCGTCGACGTTTTTTAGTTTGTGGATCTGTATAGCGATAGCACCAAGATTTTCTTCCACTCGGCTCAATCTTCAGGCTAAGCCCATCTTCATCGGATAAAAAACAGGTTTTTTCCTTGCAATGAGCTTGGCGAACTTTAATATCAGTAAGACTCATGGAATTTAAATGAAACCTAATAAGGGGTTGATTGGATCAATTATATCAAAATAGAACGCTTTATATATGATGCGTATGATACGCATCACATATTTTTATAAGTATCTGTTAAATAAAGTTTATATCTAGATTGGCTATTCCTTAGTGACCAAATAATTAACCATTGATTTCGCAAGTCTTAAATTAGCATTTGAAGTGCAACTCTATGTTATGACTATTCACAGTTCTGTTCCATGATTCATGGTTACTTATTACTTATGTTACTATGTCAGGGGCGATACAAGAATTAAGGTAACCTTATGAAAATAGCGAATACGAAATTACTAGCTGGTGCTTTTATGGCCCTAACTTTAACTATGCTTAGCCCAGCCGTACTTGCAAATGATAACAATGATATACGAAAGACTGTTGTAGTTAAGTTTGCAAAAAAAGCTTACTCTGCAAATTATTACGGAAGGATAGAGGGATACAAGTATGATTCCTACAAATTTTATGCTAAAAAAGGGCAAAAGTTAAAAGTGAAGTTGACTGGAGGAAATGTTGAAGCTTACTTATGGGGTAATCAATTAAAAGACTCCATCAATATTGGAGAATATTCTCCAGAGCTTGATGATAATGGTATTTATATTTTACCTGCTTCAGGTGAGTATGAAATTAGAGTATTACAACCTAGATCACAGGCAAGAAGAGATAAAAAACCTCAATACTGGATGAGTATTAACATTAAATAAAGACTTGCTAGATTCTTTTAAGCTTTTATACGAGGGTTCAAAAACTATTGCCAGTTAAGCGGGGCGTGATTTTTACGCATATGTGTTTATGTTATTAAAATGATATAGATTACTTGTTTAATACCCCAAGGAATAATTTAATCTTGCTGTGCGTTAGTCACTTTTCTTTCAAAAGTTGATTATATCTTTCAACGTAACCGTCGTGATATTCAAGCCCTTTTGATAGGAATTTGCAGTGAAAGAATAGGCGAAACTTGTCTTAAATAATGGTAATTCCTTATCTTTAAAATAGAGAACGCCCGATGAAATTCATTAGGCGTTTACTTTAAATAAGTGTCAGCTTATTTTATAATCATATGTACTTGTCAATCATGATTCTTTTTCTCAATTGCGTTAAAAAAACAATTTTGCTATTTTTGACTTTTCACACCATTTTGTTCAATTTGTACTGCGACTTGCCAGCTAGGTAGTTGGCTTAAACCTGCTACATAACGTTGGATATGGGGATAATTTTCACCTTGTCCCATATGATAAATTAAAGCATGTAGTCCAAAGCCCATCATAAAGTCAGCACCGGTTAAACGGTCTGCCACTAGAAATTCTTTATCTTTTAAATATTCATTTAAATGGCCAAATACCTTATCGAACTCAACTTGAGTATAATTTTCTAGAAATACCAACTTCGTGCCTTGCTTGGTTTCTATCGCATTAAACGTTTTTAACAAAAATGGCAGCATGGCAGAGCTTTCTGAGAAATGAATCCACTGTAGATAATCGACATAGGTAGGTTCATCCATATCTGGTGCTAAATGCGGCGCAAGTTTCTGAATTAATAACTCAACGATTGCGCCTGACTCTGCAATAACTTTGCCATCCCATTCCAATACTGGAGATTTCCCTAAAGGATGGATGGTTTTTAAAGATTCAGGGGCCAAATGCGTGCTTGAGTCACGATAATAGCGTTTCAGCTCATAGGGCTGCTTGATTTCTTCAAGTAACCATAAAATGCGAAAAGAACGTGATTGATCTAAATGATGTAGTGTAATCATAATAATTCCTATTTTTTCAAATTTTTACAACCACTTTGCCAAAGTTTTCGCCTTTTAACATACCATTGAAAGCATTGATCGTGTTATCTAAACCTTGCACCATATGCTCTTTATATTTGATTTTTCCGTCTTTCAACCAGTCAGACATTTGCTGATTGAATTCCGGATACTGACTGCCATAATCATCAAAAATAATAAAGCCTTGCATGCGAATACGCTTTTTTAAAAGGGTGGAAATAAAGCCCGGTAAACGGTCTGGCCCTTGTGCTTGCTCGGTAGCGTTATACTGGGAAACCACACCACACACCGGTACACGTGCCGCAGAGTTAAGCAATGGCCATACCGCATCAAACACTTTACCCCCTACATTCTCATAATAAATATCAATACCGGTGGGAACTGCTTGTTGTAATTGTTCTGCAAAATTTTCATCATGATGATTGATACAAGCATCGAAGCCGAGTTCTTCTACTGCATAACGGCATTTTTCAGCCCCACCTGCGACGCCAACCACGCGACAACCTTTAATTTTGCCAATCTGTCCAACCGTAGCACCCACAGGTCCCATTGCAGCTGCAACGACTAAAGTTTCACCGGCTTTAGGCTGACCAATGTCCAACAACCCCATATAAGCAGTAAATCCTGGCATTCCCAAAATACCCAATGCCCAAGATGGATGTTCAGGTTGCATACCTAAGCTTTGACAGGCAGACCCATTAGAAATTGCGTAGCCCTGCCAGCCATTTCCGGAAAGAACCCACTCGCCTTCTTTGAATTTTGGGTTTTTAAAGGCCATCACTTGACTGACTGTTCCACCGACCATCACTTCGCCAATTTCAACCGGTGCTGCATATGAAGGAGCATCACTCATGCGACCACGCATATAAGGATCGAGTGACAAGTAAATGGTTTTTAACAATATCTCGCCTTGTTTAAGTTCATTGAGTTCAACTTGCTCAATACGAAAATCGCTGTGTTTTGGCTCACCCACTGGCCGTTTAGCTAAAACGATGCGTTGATTAATAACTGTTTCACACATATAACTCCATGTTTTATTTGGAAGTATTTCTCTTCACAATCAAAAATTATGATTAAAATTTCTTTACATCCATTGTAGAGGAGTTATAATAAAAAACAATACGACTGGTCTATTTTTTATAATAGAGTAAATAATTAATATGAAGCCTAATCCTATTAAAAAGTCTGAAGCGAAGCGCTTACACATTCTTAACACCAGTTCAGACCTGATTTTGCATAAAGGTTTTACTGGTGTAGGATTACAGGAAATTTTACAGAGCTGTGAGATCCCCAAAGGCTCATTTTATCATTATTTCCAATCCAAGGAAGCTTTCGGATGTGAATTGGTACAGCATTATGTGGATAATTACCAAGTCTGTTTAAATGATGTATGGCGTAGCGATAAATCTCCTTATCAAAAGCTGATTGAGTATTTTAATTTATGGATAGAAGATCCTGAAACACAGTGTGGTTGGGCGGATAGTTGTTTAATTGTGAAACTTGCCGCAGAAGTTGCCGATCTATCTGAAGATATGCGCTCCATTATGTCCGCTGGCGTGGATGATGTAATCGAGCGTATTGCTGGTTTAATTGATTTGGGAAAACAGGATCAGTCTATCCAAGCAGATACTGAGGCCTCGACTTTGGCACAAGTACTTTACCAAATGTGGTTAGGTGCAGCATTATTGAGTAAGTTGCAAAAAGATAAAACACCATTACATCAAGCTCTGAGAGCAACTAAATTTCTATTAAAAAGTGAAGTTTCTTAAAAATTAGATTAAATATCAATTACATAATTAATGACAGCAGCCCAATGATTACTTATTAATGTGTTGTTATTAGATCAATTTACAATCCATGAGTATAGCGCACAATGAATTCTCCTTCTAAAGCCCTCATGACTCGTATTTTAGTCGGATATTTAGGCTTATATCCCACACTATTACTGGTACTCACTTTATTAAAGCCAATTACTCATCATCAAAGTTTCCCGATGATGGTGTTGATTGAAGTCATAGTATTAGTGCCAGTAACGCAACTGATTTCTTTCCCACTGGCAGGTTGGCTCATTACACGGCTAAAAAATTTTAAGAATTTGTTTTAAGAAGAAATTGTGCTGGCAACAGCAATCCTAAGTCGTTATTTTGCCAACCACAAAGGTTGGCAAAATAACTCATTAAGTCAATATTAATCTGCGTAAGCTGGATAATCAATATAGCCTTTTTCCGTCCCACCATACATAGTGCTTGCATCTACTGCATTCAATGGCCAGCCATTGGCGATACGATCGGGTAAATCTGGATTCGCAATAAATGGGCGTCCAAATGCAATTAAATCGGCCAGACCTGCCTCTAAAATTCGAGTCCCTCTTTCTGCCGTATATCGACCTGCATAAATAATCCGACCACTGAAAGTGTCTCTGACATCTTTACGAAAATCATGAGGAAGTTCTGGTGCATTATCCCAATCAGCTTCTGCAATAGATAAATAGGCAATCCCAACTTCTTCAAGTATCTTTATTGCCTCAATATAAGTGACATGTGGATCATCTTCAACCAACCCCATGTAAACACGATCTTCCTCTGTACTTTCAAATAGCGGGGCAAAACGCACTCCTAAACGATCTGCACCAACCACCTCAGCAACTGCCTCTACTACTTCACGTAAAAAACGCAAACGATTGTTTAGTGATCCACCATATTCATCTTCACGATGGTTACTATGTGCAGAGATAAATTGGTTCACCAAATAACCATTTGCACAATGAATTTCAACTCCATCAAAACCAGCAGCCAAGGCATTACGCGCTGCTTGAGCATAGAGTTGCACTAATTCTTTAACTTCTGCATTGCTTAAAGCACGTGGCATTGAAGGATCAGCCAAGGCCCCCGCATTGGGCCCGGTCTCAATAAAGACTTTAACATTACTATCAGCCCTAATAGCCGAAGGCGCGACCGGTGATGCATGATCGGGTTGCAAAGATGTATGTGAAACACGCCCAACATGCCAAAGTTGTGCAAAAATAATGCCTCCTTTAGCATGCACTGCTTCCGTCACTTTACACCATCCAGCAATCTGTTCAGGGCTGTAAATACCGGGAGTCCAAGCATAGCCTTGACCACGTGGCTCGATTTGCGTACCTTCGGTGACCATAAATCCTGCCCCGGCACGCTGTTGATAATAGGTTGCCATCAGTTCATTTGGAATATTCCCTGGCTGAGTACTGCGCGACCGCGTTAATGGTGGCAATACAATACGGTTTTGCAAAACATAAGGGCCTAAGCTTAAGTTTTGAAAAAGTTTGCTGGCTTTCATTTTATTGTATCCAAGTCATCATGGCTTAATTGATCTAAATTAAAAAATAACCTTCCTTCCTGTATATAGAAAAATAAAGGAAGGAAAGCTATTCACTCAGGCCCGTCACCATTAAGTGAGGGTTATTTTGCTTATTGCGCCAGTTGCTCAGAGTCAGAAGTTTATTCGCTGCTAAGCACCACAACAAACACTAGCTACTCTTTATTTCAACAATTGAAGTAATGCTGTAGCGGTTGCAGCAGAAGATGCTGGATTTTGTCCAGTAACCAGCAAGCCATCTACTTGAACATATACTTGCCAATCATCCACTTTAGAATAATGACCACCGTTTTCTTTAAGCATGTCTTCAACTAAAAATGGTACAATTTCGGTCAAACCTACAGCGGCCTCCTCAGTATTGGTGAAACCAGTCACTAATTTACCGCTAACTAAAGGCGCTCCATTACTCGCTTTCACATGACGAAGAACACCTGGGGCATGACACACTGCTGCAACAGGTTTGCCAGACTGAATCGCCTGTTCAATCAGAGAAATTGAAATCGGATCTTCTGCTAAATCCCACAATGGGCCATGTCCGCCTGGATAAAACACTGCATCATAATCAGTTACAGAGATTTCGCTAAGTTTATGCGTCTGTGCCAATGCTTGCATTGCAGTTGGATCAGCTTCAAAACGATGAGTGGTTTCAGTTTGTGCTTCTGCTAAATTACTTTTCGGATCTAGTGGTGGCTGCCCACCTTGAGGTGACGCCAGCGTAACTTCAGCACCAGAGTCAATAAAGGTGTAATACGGTGCAGCAAGTTCTTCTAGCCAGAAACCTGTTTTCTTACCAGTATTGCCAAGTTGATCATGTGAGGTTAAAACGATTAAAATTTTCATGTTATTTTTCCGATAATTTTCAGGATTTAGGAGCATTGTTGCATGATCACTTGCCGTGTGGCGTGAGCATGCCAGATACGCGCATTTAGCTTAGATGCTCGTCGCGAGAATTTGGCGACTGATCTCTAATGAAACAGTTTTATGTTCGCCTAGCTGTGTAAGATTGTGTGATTTAAGTTGCGTAATGATGATCTCAATATCTGTCTCCACCAGTCCATAATCGCTAAGACGAGTCGGCAATCCAAGTTGCTCAAAGAAGGCTCGAGTACGAGCAATAACAGTATCAATACGTTGTTCTTCATCACCTTCGACAATCTGCCAGACACGAGCTGCATACTGTAGTAATTTTTCTCGCTTCTCTTGACGACGCACTTGTAGATTGGCCGGAAACACAATGGCCAAGGTACGAGCATGATCAATACCATGTAAAGCCGTGAGCTCATGTCCAATCAAATGGGTTGACCAATCTTGTGGTACACCAGCTCCAATTAGCCCATTCAGTGCCATGCTAGCAGCCCACATCAAATTCGCACGCGTGTCATAATCTGCTGAATCGTCCAAGATTTTCGGTCCAATCTCAATCAGAGTTTGCAATAGACCTTCGGCAAAACGATCTTGTACTTGTGCATTGACAGGGTAAGTTAAGTACTGTTCCATGACATGAATAAATGCATCGACCACGCCATTTGCTAACTGGCGCGTCGGCAAGCTAAAAGTTTTATTCGGATCGAGTACGGAAAATTGCGGAAAAACATGGGGACTGCTAAATGACAATTTGGCTTGGGTCGATTTTCTGGTGACTACCCCACCGCTATTCATTTCTGAACCAGTTGCCGGAAGGGTGAGTACACTCGCAAAAGGCAAAGCTTGAGTAATTTTAGTACCATGGGTTTCTAAAATCTCCCATGTATCCCCTGTATAATTGACTGCTGCTGCAATAAATTTAGTACCATCAATTACCGATCCACCACCGACAGCCATCAAGAAATCAATCTTTTGTTCACGAATCAGCTCTACGGCTTTCATGAGGGTTTCATAACTCGGATTCGGCTCAATTCCGCCAAATTCATGAATTTCTCTTGCACCTAATGCTTCACGCACTTCAGCTAAAGTACCATTCTTACGTGCACTTTCACCACCAAACAACATTAACACTTTTGCTTCTGTAGGCACATAGTCATTGATTTTAGCTATTGTATCGCCACCAAAAATAATACGGGTCGGATTATAAAAGTTAAAATTCAGCATATTTTTATCCTAGGATAATCAGTTAATTGATTTGAAAAACCACCGTTATTTATCAAATAAACTTTAAAAAATTGGGCAACACTGCGGCTTTTGACTACACCATGTGCTAACTATACATAAAAATAGACCAGTCGTCTATTTTTATAAATATTATTTCAGCTTGCCGACTTTAGTTATGGTTAAACAAATTCAGGCTTGTTCTATACCACTTTTATTATTGATGTATTTTCACGAGCGATTGTTGGATGGAAGGTATCAACACGTATGACTACTGACATGGTCGTGAACGCATTGGCTAAAACAGTGAATGACTCATACAAAATAGCGATGATTAAATATTTTAAAAGCAGATTGGCACGGTTTAGCAGATGTACAAATGCGACAGTAAATTAAATAGATTGGTTCAATATAAAGCATGTAAATAGTTGCATTCGTTTATTTACCCTGTTTTGGATATTGACCCATGTAAATGATGAGATTAAGCCATTAAATAAAGTAGCCCAACTTGAATAAAAAGACTCCGACAAACCTCACAGGGTTGAAGTGCTGCCTTTCATTCGAAATTTCAGGCAGCACCCTCATACATTTAAGCATCAGTATGAGCTGGTAGTTTACTCGCCAAAACATCTACTTTTTCAATAGACGGCGGCTCTGAAAATAGCTCTTCAGCCTGAGCCATCAAAGCAGCTGCAACCTTGCCAGATAAATGTGCTTGGCGACCCGCCTCATCAGGAAATGCATCAAAAATACCAAATGTTGTAGGTCCAAGACGTAGGCCAAACCACGCAACTGTCGCAGGTTCTTCCATTACAATAGGTAAACCGGCTTTAAGGAAAGCTTCCACTTCGTCTTCTTTACCCGGTTTAGCTTCAAGACGGACATATAAAGCTGTTTTAAGCATGACTAAAACTCCACAATTGATTAGAATTAAAACTAATTCTGACATTGCTAATGTATGAATTTCAGAAAGTTTTGTTGTATAAAAGTTAAAAAAATTCCCATAGCTGAGCCAAAATCTGGGTTTTTATTTCGACATAATGCTATGAATTTATTCAAGTTAATATCATTAACATTTGAATCAAAAAAATTAAGATATGAGATGATTCAATTCAATCTTATTTATATAAGGATCAATTGACTCTACCTTAGATTTATAAGCTGACCTCTTCATCTGGAAATTATATTGCTCAAGAAGCATTCAAGAACAACATTGTACATCCTCATATCTATGAAAGTTATTTAGCTAGGAATTTGCTGTGAAACTCTATATGTTTCTCTATAAAGCTCGCAATGAAGTAATAGCTATGGTCATACCCTTCTCTTAGGTTAAGTGTAAGAGGATATTCTTGTTCCAAACAAATATTACTAAGAAGCTTAGGCCTTAACTGTTCTTCAAGAAAATCATCAGCTGTTCCCTGATCGACTAAAATAGGTAAATGAACTTCAGCGTTTTTGATTAATTCAATCGCATCATAGCTTTTCCATAAAGTTTCGGTTTCACCTAGGTAGTGTGTAAAAGCCTTTTTCCCCCAAGGTACTTGGCTAGGTGCAACAATTGGTGCAAAAGCAGAAATACTTTTATACAGCTCAGGATTTTTTAACCCAATTACTAATGCACCATGACCACCCATGCTATGCCCCATAATGCTTTGGACTTGATTGGTCGGAAAATTCAGGTCAATCAGATTTCTCAGCTCTTCCACAATATAATCATACATTTTGAAATGCTGTGACCAGGGTGCTTGTGTTGCATTCACATAGAATCCTGCGCCTTGGCCTAAATCATAATCTGCATGATCTGGTACATCTTCTCCACGTGGGCTGGTATCTGGTGCAACAATAATGACTTTATGTTCAGCCGCATACTTTTGTGCTCCGGCTTTAGTAATAAAGTTCTGTTCGTTGCAAGTCAGTCCTGATAACCAATATAAAACTGGCAACCGCTCATCTTTGTCATGAGGTGGCAGATATATTGAGAATTTCATTGAACAGTTTAATGCTATTGACTGATGGCGATACACTTCTTGCGACCCACCAAAAGAAGCATGTTTCTCAATTATTTCCATAATCAATTACCTATGTTGAGCAAGACTTCATGAGAAATCAAGTAAACAAAGAGTCTGACATTCTCCACACAGAATAGTGATAAAGAATTAAAATGTAGGCAGGTTTATTGAACCTATACACGATGCCTACACAGATAGATCTGTTTTACAGTTGATGTGCCGTTTTAGAGGATTCCATGCATGTCATTCATGATGCACATGCATGGAAAAGTATAAGGTTTGTCGCAATTATTCGTAATGAATTACAGTACGAATTGACTTACCTTCATGCATTAGATCAAAGGCTTCATTGATCTGATCCAAGCCCATCGTATGTGTCACAAATGGTTCTAATTGAATTTTACCTTTCATGGCATCTTCAACCATTCCTGGAAGTTGCGTACGACCTTTTACGCCACCAAAGGCAGAACCTAGCCATTTACGACCAGTAACCAGTTGGAATGGACGGGTAGAGATTTCCTGACCTGCGCCAGCAACACCAATAATTACGGATTGTCCCCAGCCACGGTGTGCACTTTCAAGGGCTGAGCGCATCACATTCACGTTACCAATACATTCAAATGAATGATCTACACCCCAGCCAGTCATTTCGACAATTACTTGCTGGATTGGTTTATCGTAATCTTTAGGGTTCAAGAAGTCCGTTGCACCAAACTCTTTTGCCAGCGCAAATTTATCAGGATTCATGTCAACCACAATAATACGCCCTGCTTTAGCTTGACGTGCGGCTTGTACGACTGCCAAACCAATACCACCTAAACCAAAAACCGCAACACTATCACCTTCTTGTACTTTAGCCGTGTTGTGTACTGCACCGATACCCGTTGTTACCCCACAACCCAATAAGCATACATGTTCATGATTGGCTTCAGGATTGATTTTAGCCAATGATACTTCTGCCACTACCGTGTATTCACTGAACGTTGAGCAGCCCATATAATGGTAAATCGGTTGACCATTGTAAGAAAAACGAGTGGTACCATCTGGCATTACGCCTCTACCTTGAGTTTCGCGAACGGCAATACACAAGTTCGATTTTCCAGATTTACAGAATACGCACTCGCCACATTCAGCGGTGTAAAGTGGAATTACATGATCACCTGGTTTGACACTAGTCACGCCTTCACCAACCTCAACCACAACGCCAGCACCTTCATGCCCGAGAATAGCCGGAAAAACGCCTTCAGGATCATCGCCAGACAAAGTGAATGCATCTGTATGACACACACCGGTATGGGAGATCTTGATTAATACTTCACCTTTCTTCGGTGGTGCAACATCAACTTCAACAATTTGAAGAGGTTGACCAGGACCAAACGCAACAGCAGCACGTGACTTCATGGAATAACTCCTTATACAGGTCTATTTTAAATATGATTTTAGAATCTTGGCGATTTCAGCCAGTTCTTCTTTTCGTTGTTGTTCTGTGGTTTCACCTGATACTAAAGTGTCCTTTAAATGAACCTCCAACATCTCATTCATTAAACCATTAATAGCACCACGCACAGAGCATATTTGTTGCAGAATTGCACCACATTCCACATTGTCTTCTAACGCTTTTTCAATCGCTTGCGTCTGACCTTTGATCTTTCTGACGCGTAGAAGAATCTTTTTTTTGTCTTCAACCTGATTAGGCATCAGACCTCCTTATTTGCTAGTATTAATACTATAGTGCCCTATAGTATAAAAAAGAACAATATTTTTTTATAAATCGAAAAGGCTTTGTACGAGATGACCAAAAACGGGCAGTTGGCTTGGTGAACCGTAATTTTAGTACTGATCATCCTGACCCTTGCGAAGCAGTGCTTCTTGTATGTCAGGTCGCAGACTTCAGCTATATTCAAACAAATTCAGGCTAGGTCTATACCGCCCTTATTATTGACGTGTTCTCACGCGCAATTGTTGGATGGAAAGTATCAACACGGATGAATACAGATATGGTGCTTGATGCACTGGAGCAAGTATTACGTGACCGATGTATGCCAAAGAATGTAATTCATGATTTAAATAGAGGTGTGCAATATCTTTCTATTCGTTATCCTGTTAGAGGCAGCAAATTTAGGAGCATCAGTCGGTACAACTGGTGATTCCTATGATAATGCTTTGGCTGAAACGGTGAATGGCTTATACAAAACTGAGGTGATTGACTATTGAAAAGCAGATGTACAACTTGCGATATTAAATTGGGTAGATTGGTTCAATAAAAAGCGTGTACACAGTGCATTGGTTATGTATCGCCTTTTGATTTTGAAACAAAGTATTATGATAAAATTAACCCGTTAGTTCAGGTGGCCTAACTTAAATAAAAAGTCTCCTACAAACCCAGTATGGTTCACTCTGCTATCAAAGGCTTTATGCAACAAAGCCTCATGGAAATAAAGACAAAAGTGACTTTTAAATCTGAAAAAATCAAAATTGTGGTCTCAAAATTGCTTTATAAAAGTATTGAAAAAAGTGAAGAACATTAAATTTATGTTACAAAACTCTAAGCGTATTGGTTTTTTATTACTCGATAACTTTTCAATGATTGCTTTCTCAAACATGGTTGAAGTCTTACGTATGGCTAATTATGTTACAGAAGACAATTTATACCAATGGAATGTAACGGGTTTAGATGGTCATCATAGCTGCGCAAGCAATGGTCTTCAAATACAACATACCTGTGTTTGGTCACATTTACTGAACATGGATATAGTTTTTATTTGTGGTGGTTTTCAACTTTATAAAAATATGACAGTACGCTTAAAGAATTTTTTATATAGGTTGGATCAACAAAAAATTGCTTTAGGTGGTTTATGTACAGGCGCTTATGTATTAGCGAAAGCCAATCTACTAAATGGCTTTCGTGCTAGCCTTCATTGGGAAAATAGCTTAGCGGCACAAGAAGAGTTTCCATTAGTACAGTTTACCCCACATATTTTTACCATTGATGCGAACCGTTTTACCTGTTCTGGTGGGCTTGCAGCGATTGATTTAGGCTTGGCACTTGTTGAAATACACTATCCAAATATTGCTAAAAGAATCTGTGAGCAATTTATTGTTCATCAAGTGCGTGAGAGCAATGAAATTCAACATCAACCTATTGCTGAACATAAGAAAAAACTTGATTTTCAGATTCAAGAAGTATTGCGCTTAATGGAAAATAATATTAATGAGCCTTTAACTATTGCTGAAATTGCACAGCATGTAAAAATTCAACCGCGTACTTTAGAGCGCTTGTTTAAAATGAGTCTACAATTGGCTCCAAAAGAATATTATTTAAAACTAAGACTCACCTATGCACAGAATCTACTTAAACAGTCTACGTTAAACATTTCAAATATTGCTTTGGCATGTGGTTTTTGTAATGTATCTAGTTTTACTAAAGCCTATAAAGCTTTTTTTAACTATTCCCCCAAATTTGAACGTAACATTCTGGATTTTGCTCATTAGTGTTTTTTAGTCTTGTCGGTTTTTGACAACTTTTTGACGCTTTTAGCAAAAATCCCTATTCATATTCTGCATAAGCTTAGCTCATTGATTACATTACATTGATCTAGGAAAATATATGAATACTTTAGTAAATAATTTTGCTGCTTCACAACTACCATCATTATTAACCATTGAAAATGGTGAAAAAGTTTCTGCAACATTTTCATTATCTGAGTATCAAAATAGACAGAGCAAGTTACGCCAACTAATGGAAGAGCTAGAAATTGATCATATTCTATTTAGTTCAATCCATAACATTAACTATTATGCAGACTTTATTTATTGTTCATTTGGGCGCTTCTACGGTCTGGTGGTTAGCCCAGAAAAAGTGGTGACAATTTCAGCAAATATTGATGCTGGGCAACCTTGGCGTCGTACGATTGGCGACTATAACGTAGTTTATACTGACTGGCAGCGTGATAACTATTTTAAAGCGGTTGCACAAGAAATTCCAAATAAAGGCCGTGTAGGAATTGAGTTTGATCATTTACCTTTAGAACGTTTAAACAAGTTAAAAGCAGTTTTACCGAATGTGCAGTTTGTGGATATTAGTTCCGCATGCATGAAGCTACGCATGATTAAATCTGCTGAAGAAATTGCACATATCACCCAAGGTGCTGCAGTATGTGATATTGGTGGTTTTGCAGTGACTGCAGCAATTCGTGAAGGTGTGCCAGAGCATGAAGTGGCTTTAGCCTCTACTCAATCCATGGTACGTGAAATTGCCAAACGTTTTCCAAACTCTGAACTCATGGATACGTGGACTTGGTTTCAATCAGGCATTAATACGGATGGTGCACATAATCCTGTTACAACCCGCCAAGTCCAAAAAGGTGATATTTTAAGTTTAAACTGCTTTTCTATGATTGCTGGCTATTATATAGCTTTAGAGCGTACACAGTTCTTTGATCACTGTGATGATGCTTCATTACGAATTTGGGAGGCGAATGTCAAGGTGCATGAAGCTGGCTTAAAACTCATTCGCCCAGGTGCACGTTGCAGTGATATTGCTAAAGAGTTAAATGAAATTTTCTATGAAGAAGGTTTATTGCAGTACCGCACATTTGGTTATGGACATTCCTTTGGTGTGTTATCACATTATTACGGTCGTGAAGCCGGTTTAGAATTACGTGAAGATATTGATACGGTGATAGAACCAGGCATGGTGATTTCAATGGAACCTATGATTATGATTCCGCAAGGAATGGCTGGGGCTGGTGGTTACCGTGAACATGATATCTTGGTCGTTACAGAATCAGGAAATGAAAATATTAC
Organism: Acinetobacter genomosp. 33YU; assembly: GCF_001990725.1. NCBI lineage: Bacteria > Pseudomonadati > Pseudomonadota > Gammaproteobacteria > Moraxellales > Moraxellaceae > Acinetobacter > Acinetobacter genomosp. 33YU. The sequence goes on from NZ_LFZQ01000018.1 coordinate 15,380, forward strand.
CAAATTCCCATATGGTCCAGAACATAACATTATCAAATAAAAGATTTTAAATAGGCACTCTGAAAATGAGTGCCTATTTAATTAGGAGTAAATAGAATGAAAAACAATCATCAAATAGAGCAAAAAAATACTTTAAGACGTGTTGCTAGCGCCAGCTTTATTGGTAATTTTGTGGAGTGGTTTGATTATGCTGCATATGGTTTTTTGGCAACAGTTATTGCAGTGGTTTTTTTCCCGAAAAGTGACTCTTTAACAGCATTAATGGCTACATATGCGATCTTTGCAATTTCATTTATTTTTCGTCCATTAGGCGGTATTTTTTGGGGGCATGTTGGGGATAAATTTGGTCGAAAAAATGCACTATCGTGGTCGATTATATTAATGACACTGGCTACGGTATGTATTGCACTGTTACCAAGTTATCAAAGTATCGGTATTTTTGCACCGATTATGTTATTAATATTCCGGATGATCCAAGGCTTATCCGCTTCAGGTGAATATGCTGGTGCAGCAAATTTTCTTGCAGAATACGCCCCTAAGGGAAAAAGAGGACTTTATACCAGTTTAGTTCCTGCAAGTACTGCAACGGGTTTACTACTCGGCTCTTTAATGGCAGCGGCGATGTTCGCTTTCATGTCAGAGGCGTTTTTACACGAATATGGTTGGAGAATTCCATTTTTATTGGCAGCACCAATAGGTTTAATCGGGTATTATATCCGTGTAAAGTTAGAAGAAACCCCAGAGTTTTTAGAACATCAAAAAAATAGCAACAAAGAAATTTTTCCAATCAAAGCCTTATTTACTCAGTATCAACCAGCACTTTTTAAAGCATTTGCAGTTGCATCTTTAAATGCCACCGCCTTCTATCTTATTTTTAGTTATATGCCAAATTATTTAGCTACAGAGTTAGGTGTAAATAAATCCAAAGCCTTTATATCAGGGTCAATTTCATTGCTATTTTATATTGCTGTAGTTTTTGTGATGGGCAAATATTCAGATCGAATTGGACGTAAGAAAATGTTGCTTTGGGCAGGTCTAAGCTTTATCGTACTGACTGTACCCTTGTTCTACTTACTTTCAACTGCCAGTTTTATTGAAATGGTGATCATTCAGCTCGTGTTCTGCACATTATTAGCAATGAACGATGGGAGCTTACCTGCATATTTAACAGAACAATTCCCTATACAAGTGCGCTATACCGGTTTTGCCTTTAGTTTTAATACTGCTAATGCACTATTAGGTGGAACAGTTCCTTTCGTTGCAACCTGGTTAATTCAACAAACAGCTAATACCTTAGCACCTAGTATCTTATTAGTTATAGTTGCAATTTTTGCAAGTATAGCTTTATTAGAAAGGAAATCACATCATTTAATCAATGCTAAGGCTTAATAGGAATAGGTTATGCTTTTAAATGCTCTCCCTACACTCAATAGAAATATATCTACTTTAATTGGTCTTACAGCCGTCATATTTTGGAGTACAAATGTAGGCTTAATGCGTAGTGTCAGTGAGAGCTTTGGAGCTGTAGCTGGTGCTGCTCTAATTTACAGTGTCGCATCCATGATTTTAGTTTTCATGGTTGGTATGCCTAAGTTTTCTACCATCCCAAAATCCTATTTATGGTGGGGAAGCCTTTTATTTGTTGCTTATGAATTATGTTTTGCCCTTTCTATTGGCTATGCGCAAAACAGTAGACAAGCAATCGAAGTTGGCATGATTAATTATCTATGGCCAACATTTACTCTACTATTCGCAATTATTTTTAACAACGTTAAGGCCAATATTTTAATTATTCCTGGCTGCATATTCGCTTTAGTTGGAATTTGTTGGGTACTAGGAGGAGATACTGGATTTGATTTTTTTCAGATATTTACTAATTTAAAAGCTAATCCTCTTAGTTATGGTTTAGCTTTTGCTGCTGCTATTTTGTGGGCTGCATATTGTTCTGTGACAGTAAAAACATCTCAGGGTAAAAATCTAGTCACTATATTTTTTGCCTTGACTGGAGTTGTACTATGGATCAAATACCTTCTCATGAGTGGGTCAGCTCTTAATTTTACTTATGACAATACACTCACTCTGATTATGGCAGCTGGTGCTTTAGGTTTGGGATATGGTGCTTGGAATATTGGAATTATTTCAGGGAACATGACGTTAATGGCTGGAGCTTCTTATTTTATTCCCGTGTTATCAGCTTTGTTTGCGGCATTAATTCTAAGTACGTCCTTATCTTTTATCTTTTGGCAAGGTGTTGCAATGGTGACAGCAGGAGCAGTTTTGTGTTGGTTAGCGACTCGAAAGAAACAAATTATTTAGAGTTATACTAAAATTAACATACTAGACTTTAAGCGAAGTCAAGATATTGAAACTGTTTATCTATTAAGGCGTGTCCTCATTTGAAAAATTGATTTTAAAGATTTAAAAGAATGATTTAACCTCTTTTTATTTGTATATTTTTCAATGGCACGAACTCTACTCACCGATGATATTTGACAACAAATCCAGTCTACGATGCAATTTCATGGTTGTTATTGTTCAAAGAACAGTAGAAATATCATGGAAGCCATCTTATGGAAATTATGTACAGATGCAACATGGCGTGATTCCTGAAGAATTTTGTCCTTGGAAAACAGCATATAACCGCTTTAATCGTTGGGCGAGTAAGGGCTTGTGGGGTAAATTTTTTTAAACTATGAGGCGTATTGGATCAAGAATGGGTATTCATTGAGGGAAGCTACATACGCGCGCATCAGCATGCAAGTGGAGCTCGGCACGGTTTCAAGCGAGCAATTGGACGGTCTAGAGGTGAAAGAACCACAAAAATTCATCTTGCAACCGACGCGAATGGATTACCGATTGATTTTAAAATCACTGGAGGTGAACTCTATGACAGCCAAGTTGCGGAGCAGTTGATTGGTGAGGCAGATTATCTGATTGCAGATAAAGGTTATGATTCGGAAAAAATTAGGACATTGCCAAGAAAGCAAAATATTGTGCCGATCATCCCAATGAAATCAAATAGTAAGAGAGAAAATAAAGAATTTGATCGGTATTTATATCCTTTAAGTCATCTAGTTGAAAATGTCTTTGCGAGATTAAAACATTTCCGAGCGATAGCGACCCGATTTGATAAGCTTGCACGAAATTATCAGTCTATGATTTACATTGCTTGCATGTTAATTTGGTGCAAAGCCAAATGAGGACATGCCCTAGACATCAGACCTCCTTATTTTTTAGTTTTTATACTATAGTGCCCCATAGTATAAAAAAGCAATATTTTTTTATAAATCGAAAAATCAAAAGGGTCTTTAGCGAAAATTTTCTGTCTCTATTTTTAATTTTTTTAAATAAACATAGTAGAGCTTATGCGAAAGTCACAAAAAAATGGGAGCTAAAGCTCCCATTTTTTTTATTTTGGCTCATGTTCTTTGTAATGCTATGCTGTGACCTTTTAGAATTATGTTTCCAACTTTTAGCCAGTTTGTAGATATTTTGAACGTATCACACCTTAAAAATACTACCGATAGTTTAGATTAAAAATGCCTTTACAGACTGTACTAGACTATTTTTAGTAAGCGGATGATATTTATTATTCATTATTTAGGAATTATTAAATCCTATAAATATCATTTATTGGATTATTTTACTTTGGTACTGTGCATATCATCCCCCAGTTAAGAATAAGGAACAACTATGAATAAGATGATGAATGCTCTTATCCTAGAAAATTTTGGTGATCATGAATTTAAACGTGTAGAACTGCCTATACCTCAACCAGAGGCTGGGCAAGTTCTAGTACGTATTCATGCTAGTGGTGTAAACCCTATTGATTATAAAATTCGTCTTGGTGAAGCACCATATGCTATGCCAGAGCTTCCTGCCGTGTTGGGAACGGATATGGCTGGGGTTGTAACTGCTGTTGGTGAAGGTGTCACCCACTTCAACGTCGGAGATGAAGTTTACGGTCTGATAGGTGGCGTTCGTGGTATTCAAGGCTCTTTAGCAGAATATGTTGTAGCAGATGCTGATCTGATCGCATTAAAGCCACGGAATATCTCTATGCGCGAGGCAGCAGTACTACCATTGACATTCCTCACCGCTTGGGAAGGTTTAGTGGATAATGCGAAGGTCCAACCAGGGCAAACTGTACTGGTTCAGGGTGGTGCTGGTGGCGTTGGTTATATGGTTGTTCAGCTTGCAAAAGCACTTGATGCAAATGTTTGGGCGACTGGTCGTACAGCTGATCAATCACTGATTTCAGAACTCGGTGCAACACCTCTCGATTACACAACAGCATCTTCCGATGACATTATTGCTGCAAGCCCTGAGGGTCAAGGTTTTAACATTGTTTACGACACTGTGGGTGGTCCAGTACTCGAAGCTTCACTTTCCATGACAACTCACTATGGCCACATTACCAGCTGTGCTGCATTTGGTAATCATAATTTAGCGAGTTCATCTCTACGGTGTGCCACAGTGTCTGGCGTATTCGTCCTAATGCCGATGTTAACAGGCAATCGCCGTGCTCATCATGGTGATATCCTTAAGATCGCGACTCGTCTCGTTGAGGAAGGTAAACTGCGTCCTATTGTTGATCCTCGTCATTTTACTCTAGACCAAGCGATTGAGGCTCATGATGCTGTTCAAGATCGCTCTGCCAATATTAAGGTCGTGATTGATGTCATTTAACGCACTTCAGGCCAAGACTTGGCGCTTCAATAGTATTGGAGATACAGATGTTCTGACATTAGAAACACTTCCTGTTGCTTTACCAGCAGCAGGAGAAGTTCTAATCCAGATGAAAACGATCGGACTCAACCGGGCTGATGTAATGTTTCGGCGTGGTACTTATATTCAAAAGGCAGTATTCCCTTCTCGTCTGGGATATGAGGGAGCAGGCATAGTTCTGGCAATAGGTGAAGGTGTACGCCAATTTTCTCCAGGAGATGCAGTATCGATTCTTCCGACTGACAATCTAGCCAAATATGGGACATATGCGGACAAACTTCTGATTCCAGAAACTTTTTTAGTTCACAAACCCGATAGTTTAAGCTGGGAAGAAGCTTCTTCAATCTGGATGCAGTATTTGACGGCTTGGGGTGGTGTAATCAATGCTGGTGGAGTTTCGAAAGGAAAAACGATCTTGATCACAGCAGCTTCAAGTAGCGTAGGACTAGCTGCGATACAGATAGCTGAAGCAGCGGGTGCTAAGGTCATTGCAAGTACACAGACGATAGAGAAAAAGCAACGTTTACTGGATCTCGGTGTTAAAAATGTTATAGCCACTGAAGATGAACCAGATTTGTATGAGGCGCTTGTTTTACGTTTAGGTGGAGAACATCTTGATGTCGCCTTCGATGCTGTAGGAGGGCCTCATATTGAACAGATTGCAAAAGCGATGTCTGTAGGAGGAACTATGGTTATGCATGGTGCACTTAGCCCTGAGATCACACCATTTCCCCTTAAAGTTGCATTACGCAAGAGCTTAACCATGCGAGGTTTTTTGTTCCTTGAGGTTCTCCATGATCCTGTTCTAAGGGAGCAAGCCAGACGATTTATTCTTAGCAGTATAGGTGCAGGATATCTTCGTCCAGTGATCGACTGTTGCTTTAACTTTGAGGACATGCATGACGCTCAGTGCTATCTTGAATCAAATCAGCAAATAGGAAAAATTGTAGTTACTCTAAATACATGATGGTCTTATCTGATTTCTACTTTCTAGAAAAAAGTTAGTTCCATCTGATTCAGGTTTCTATATGGCCCAACACTTCCGCTAAGTAATCAAACAATGCTCGGATTCGCAAAGGTGTCGGGCCCCGCTGTGGACGATATAAATACAGGCGCCAAACGGGAGAGGTTTCCTTATGAAGTATCTGAATGAGCTTACCACTCCTAAGCCACGGCAAAACTAGAAATCCAGGCATGTGTCCGAATCCAACTCCAGCGAGAATAGCTTGAAATTCAGCTTCTAGATCATCTGTAATAAAACGAGGCTTTGATGGCGTGAAGCTTCGACTTTCGGTGAATGTCCATGGCCAGTAACGCCCTGTTTTATGATCGAATAGTGCTGTTAGAGGGTATTTATCAAGGTCAATAATTTTTTTAGGCATTCCGACCTTATCAATTAACTCTGGCGTACCCACAGAATAAAAGTTCACTTTAGCCAATTCCCTTGCCACATATCGATTGTCCGGCAAAAATCCAAATCTGATCCCGATATCTATCCGCTCATCGATCACATCCGAGTGTGAATCTGTTAGCACACAATCCACGACAATATCTGGATAACGTGTGGCAAATTCTGCTAGTGCGGGTACTACCAATTTGCGCCCTAACACAGACGACACAGTAAGACGGACAGTCCCATGCATTTCATCTCGTTTTTCCTTGGTGTCTTTTACAAACAAAGCATCGATCGATCCCACCGCAGAGCCTGTAAATTATTTTGT
>NZ_LFZQ01000019.1:0-5510 GCF_001990725.1 Acinetobacter genomosp. 33YU
GAATAATGAGCTGGCGATGACTTACTCTCACATGGGTAACCCCACACTACCATCAGCGCTAAGAGGTTTCACTTCTGAGTTCGGGAAGGGATCAGGTGGTTCACTCTTGCTATGGTCGCCAGCACAACTGTTTATGGATACTTGCTTTGGTCTTATTGATTGCCGAAGCGTTTTCCAAATCTTTACAGATAGGCTGATTGAATCTGACTTGTTCATTTTATCTAGTGGAGTAACTAAATCAAGTTTGTTTGTCGATTTATGAATCGATTGATGCTTTATATACAACTGCTTGGGTGTTGTATAGTCAAGCCTCACGAGCAATTAGTATTGGTCAGCTTCACATATCACTATGCTTCCACATCCAACCTATCAACGTCCTAGTCTCGAACGGCTCTTTAGAGGAATAAATTCCTAGGGAAATCTTATCTTGAGGTAGGCTTCCCGCTTAGATGCTTTCAGCGGTTATCCCTTCCGAACATAGCTACCCGGCGATGCGACTGGCGTCACAACCGGTACACCAGAGGTTCGTCCACTCTGGTCCTCTCGTACTAGGAGCAGATCCTCTCAAATTTCCAGCGCCCACGGTAGATAGGGACCGAACTGTCTCACGACGTTCTAAACCCAGCTCGCGTACCTCTTTAAATGGCGAACAGCCATACCCTTGGGACCTGCTTCAGCCCCAGGATGAGATGAGCCGACATCGAGGTGCCAAACACCGCCGTCGATATGAACTCTTGGGCGGTATCAGCCTGTTATCCCCAGAGTACCTTTTATCCGTTGAGCGATGGCCCTTCCATACAGAACCACCGGATCACTAAGACCTACTTTCGTACCTGCTCGACTTGTGGGTCTCGCAGTTAAGCGCGCTTTTGCCTTTATACTCTACGCGTGATTTCCGACCACGCTGAGCGCACCTTCGTACTCCTCCGTTACTCTTTAGGAGGAGACCGCCCCAGTCAAACTACCCACCAGACACGGTCCTCGTCCCGGATAACGGGACAGAGTTAGAACCTCAACATTACCAGGGTGGTATTTCAAGGACGGCTCCATTGGAACTAGCGTTCCAACTTCAAAGCCTCCCACCTATCCTACACAAGTAAGGTCAAAGTTCAGTGTCAAGCTGCAGTAAAGGTTCACGGGGTCTTTCCGTCTAGCCGCGGGTACACTGCATCTTCACAGCGATTTCGATTTCACTGAGCCTCTGCTGGAGACAGCGCCGCCATCATTATGCCATTCGTGCAGGTCGGAACTTACCCGACAAGGAATTTCGCTACCTTAGGACCGTTATAGTTACGGCCGCCGTTTACTGGGGCTTCGATCAAGAGCTTCGCTTACGCTAACCCCATCAATTAACCTTCCAGCACCGGGCAGGCATCACACCCTATACGTCCACTTTCGTGTTTGCAGAGTGCTATGTTTTTAATAAACAGTTGCAGCGGCCTGGTTTCTGCGGCTGTCATCAGCTCAGGAAGCAAGTTCCATCACCAACAACAGCGTACCTTCTCCCGAAGTTACGGTACCATTTTGCCTAGTTCCTTCAGCAGAGTTCTCTCAAGCGCCTTGGTCTACTCGACCTGACCACCTGTGTCGGTTTCGGGTACGATTCCTGTGTAACTGAAGCTTAGAGACTTTTCCTGGAAGCATGGTATCAGCCACTTCACTGTACAAGTACAGCTTGCTATCGGATCTCAGTATAGAGTACCCCGGATTTGCCTAAGATACATACCTACATCCTTCCACCTGGACAACCAACGCCAGGCTGACTTAACCTTCTCCGTCCTCTCATCGCATTACACAGAAGTATTGGAATATTAACCAATTTCCCATCGACTACGCCTTTCGGCCTCGCCTTAGGGGTCGACTCACCCAGCCCCGATTAACGTTGGACTGGAACCCTTGGTCTTTCGGCGAACGGGTTTTTCACCCGTTTTGTCGTTACTCACGTCAGCATTCGCACTTCTGATACCTCCAGCATACTTCTCAATACACCTTCATCGGCTTACAGAACGCTCCCCTACCACTTGACTAATGTCAAATCCGCAGCTTCGGCACATAGTTTTAGCCCCGTTACATCTTCCGCGCAGGCCGACTCGACTAGTGAGCTATTACGCTTTCTTTAAAGGGTGGCTGCTTCTAAGCCAACCTCCTAGCTGTCTATGCCTTCCCACATCGTTTCCCACTTAACTATGATTTTGGGGCCTTAGCTGGCGGTCTGGATTGTTTTCCTCTTGACTACGGACGTTAGCACCCGCAGTCTGTCTCCCGGATAGTACTCATAGGTATTCGGAGTTTGCATCGGTTTGGTAAGTCGGGATGACCCCCTAGCCGAAACAGTGCTCTACCCCCTATGGTATTCGTCCGAGGCGCTACCTAAATAGCTTTCGGGGAGAACCAGCTATCACCAGGCTTGATTAGCCTTTCACCCCTATCCACAAGTCATCCCCTGGCTTTTCAACGACAGTGGGTTCGGTCCTCCAGTTAGTGTTACCCAACCTTCAACCTGCTCATGGATAGATCGCCTGGTTTCGGGTCTATACCCAGCAACTAAACGCCCTATTAAGACTCGATTTCTCTACGGCTCCCCTATACGGTTAACCTCGCTACTGAATATAAGTCGCTGACCCATTATACAAAAGGTACGCAGTCACCGAACAAGTCGGCTCCCACTGCTTGTATGCATGCGGTTTCAGGATCTATTTCACTCCCCTCACAGGGGTTCTTTTCGCCTTTCCCTCACGGTACTGGTTCACTATCGGTCAGTCAGGAGTATTTAGCCTTGGAGGATGGTCCCCCCATATTCAGACAAGGTTTCACGTGCCCCGCCCTACTCGTCATCATTATGTGTGCCCTTTCGTGTACGGGAATATCACCCTCTACGTTCGCACTTCCCAGAGCGTTCCACTAAAACACACATAACTTAATGGGCTGATCCCCGTTCGCTCGCCGCTACTGAGGGAATCTCAATTGATTTCTTTTCCTAAGGGTACTGAGATGTTTCACTTCCCCTCGTTCGCCTTGCAACACTATGTATTCATGTTGCAATACCTACCTTAAAGTAGGTGGGTTCCCCCATTCAGAAATCTCCGGATCACAGGATATTTGCCGCCTCCCCGGAGCTTTTCGCAGGCTATCACGTCTTTCATCGCCTCTGACTGCCAAGGCATCCACCACATGCACTTAATTACTTGACTATACAACCCCAAACAGTCGATGTTACCTACAAGTTAGTAACTTCAACATTTCAGTTCAGAGTACTGTGTACTTAAACACTGTACAGCTTCAATCTAAATTCATATACCAAAACGCTTGATTCAGTTAATTTGCTAGTTCTCAATTCATTCAGATTAATTGCTTAATCTAAACTCTTGAGTGAACAATTTATTTCAGACTCAATTTTGCCAATCTGTTAATGAATAAACACGCCTTCGTCAGGTCATGCTTAATACCGTGATACTTAAATCACAGAAGTTAATAAACCAAGACCGAAATCTCTATTTACTAATTTCTGTAATCCGAACTTCTCTTAAGTTCTGGTGGAGACTAGGAGAGTCGAACTCCTGACCTCCTGCGTGCAAAGCAGGCGCTCTACCAACTAAGCTAAGTCCCCAGCTTACATCATCAGTTATGTATCTTTTATCTATAACTTCAACCAGTCAAAGTCATGGTGGGTCTGACAAGACTTGAACTTGTGACCCCACGCTTATCAAGCGTGTGCTCTAACCAACTGAGCTACAGACCCTCAGATACATCTATGAAGAACAACTTGTTGTGGATTCTTACCAATCGTCAATCTTTCGTTAAGGAGGTGATCCAGCCGCAGGTTCCCCTACGGCTACCTTGTTACGACTTCACCCCAGTCATCGGCCACACCGTGGTAACCGCCCTCTTTGCAGTTAGGCTAGCTACTTCTGGTGCAACAAACTCCCATGGTGTGACGGGCGGTGTGTACAAGGCCCGGGAACGTATTCACCGCGGCATTCTGATCCGCGATTACTAGCGATTCCGACTTCATGGAGTCGAGTTGCAGACTCCAATCCGGACTACGATCGGCTTTTTGAGATTAGCATCACATCGCTGTGTAGCAACCCTTTGTACCGACCATTGTAGCACGTGTGTAGCCCTGGCCGTAAGGGCCATGATGACTTGACGTCGTCCCCGCCTTCCTCCAGTTTGTCACTGGCAGTATCCTTAAAGTTCCCGACATTACTCGCTGGCAAATAAGGAAAAGGGTTGCGCTCGTTGCGGGACTTAACCCAACATCTCACGACACGAGCTGACGACAGCCATGCAGCACCTGTATGTAAGTTCCCGAAGGCACCAATCCATCTCTGGAAAGTTCTTACTATGTCAAGGCCAGGTAAGGTTCTTCGCGTTGCATCGAATTAAACCACATGCTCCACCGCTTGTGCGGGCCCCCGTCAATTCATTTGAGTTTTAGTCTTGCGACCGTACTCCCCAGGCGGTCTACTTATCGCGTTAGCTGCGCCACTAAAGCCTCAAAGGCCCCAACGGCTAGTAGACATCGTTTACGGCATGGACTACCAGGGTATCTAATCCTGTTTGCTCCCCATGCTTTCGCACCTCAGCGTCAGTGTTAGGCCAGATGGCTGCCTTCGCCATCGGTATTCCTCCAGATCTCTACGCATTTCACCGCTACACCTGGAATTCTACCATCCTCTCCCACACTCTAGCTAACCAGTATCGAATGCAATTCCCAAGTTAAGCTCGGGGATTTCACATTTGACTTAATTAGCCGCCTACGCGCGCTTTACGCCCAGTAAATCCGATTAACGCTTGCACCCTCTGTATTACCGCGGCTGCTGGCACAGAGTTAGCCGGTGCTTATTCTGCGAGTAACGTCCACTATCTCTAGGTATTATCTAAAGTAGCCTCCTCCTCGCTTAAAGTGCTTTACAACCATAAGGCCTTCTTCACACACGCGGCATGGCTGGATCAGGGTTCCCCCCATTGTCCAATATTCCCCACTGCTGCCTCCCGTAGGAGTCTGGGCCGTGTCTCAGTCCCAGTGTGGCGGATCATCCTCTCAGACCCGCTACAGATCGTCGCCTTGGTAGGCCTTTACCCCACCAACTAGCTAATCCGACTTAGGCTCATCTATTAGCGCAAGGTCCGAAGATCCCCTGCTTTCTCCCGTAGGACGTATGCGGTATTAGCATCCCTTTCGAGATGTTGTCCCCCACTAATAGGCAGATTCCTAAGCATTACTCACCCGTCCGCCGCTAAGATCAGTAGCAAGCTACCTCTCTCCGCTCGACTTGCATGTGTTAAGCCTGCCGCCAGCGTTCAATCTGAGCCATGATCAAACTCTTCAGTTAAAATCATTTTGCACCTTATTTAAAGACAAGGTGCCAATTCTGGCTCATCAATTACTGACTTAAATTTCGCTCAAATAAACTTCGAGTAATTTAAACCAATCAATCAATGAAAATTATTTCGATTAATCAATCAGTAAAAATCCACACAAGTTGTTCTTCAATTCTCTTAATGAT